>JACRNA010000020.1 GCA_016219445.1 Candidatus Amesbacteria bacterium | reverse complement strand
GGTACGATGAAAACCCACAAAAAATGAGGCTAAATCAAAAGTGGGGTAAACTTTCATATACCACAGGATGTAAAAGAGTTTGTCTTCCACGTTCTCTAACTTACTATTCCTGCCTCCACCTAATTTTCGTAATCTATCAGGTTTTCTTTTGGCTTCATATTCAAAATAATTCCAAGAGAAATCAGTCACCAAACTCTCAAACTCCCGCATGGTTAAACCAGTCAAAGCTTTACACATCCTGTCGGTTCGCAGGGCAGAGCGAATATTCACAACCAAACTATATCAAAGATCTTATTACGGGACAAGTCTATTAATGGAACCGAATATCAGGCAGAGCCAGAAATCACCGAAGATATCCACAAGTTACTGCAAAAACTGGAGTCAGGGCACTAATTTGGGAAACTCAGGAGCATATTACTACTATTACTAATACAGATCAAGAAGCAATTTAGACACAAAAAGCACGGTGCTGACGGCCATGACCTACCTTCATACCGCCGTGTGGCGGCACTATTATCAGCGCTGGCGCGTTTTACGGTTCTGTTCGGAATGGAAAGAAGTAGTTCCACGCCGCTCAAATGACCGTCAACACAGTGCTTTCAATCACACCTCAAAAAGCGAAGAGAAGGTCGGACAAACCAATCAGAATAGGAATAAGACTAAATTAGGATCAGTAAGCTCAATGCCTTACGGCACTTACACTGCTGACCTATATACGTGGTCTTCTGCCACGAGTCTTCCCCGATTAAATCGGGGTGATTTCTTATCTTGGGTAGGGCTTCCCACTTAGATGCTTTCAGCGGTTATCCCGTAGGTACATAGCTACCCGGCGCTGCCGCTGCCTACTGGATAGAGACCGAGCTGTCTCACGACGCTCTGAACCCAGCTCACGTACCGCTTTAACCGGCGAACAGACGGACCCTTGGGAGGTGCTGCCCCCCCAGGATGCGATGAGCCGACATCGAGGTGCCAAACCGCCCCGTCGCTGTGGACGCTTGGGAGCGATCAGCCTGTTATCCCTAGGGTAGCTTTTATCCGATAAGCCCCGAGCACAACCACTGCGCTGCGGGGGATCATTACGACCTGCTTTCGCATCTGATCGAGTTGTCACTCTCACAGTTAAGCGCACTTATGCCGTTACACGACTCGCGCGATTTCCATCCGCGCCTAGTGCACCTTGGTACTCCTGCGTTACAATTTAGCAGGACACCTCCCCAGTAAAACTGCCCACCAGACCTTGTCTCCGAAGGCGATTTTAGCCTCCATGGGTGAGTCTTGAAATATCTTAAAAAGAGGTGTTTCATTGTCCCCTTCGATTTCTCTCAGGGTCCCTCCTACACTCAATATCAAAATATCCAAAACAGGGCCTGGATACAGTAAAGCTCCATAGGGTCTTTTTGTCCTAGTAGGGGTAGGCCGCATCTTCACAGCCATTTCAAATTCGCCGAGTGATAGTTCGAGACAGTTGTCCTGTCGTTGAGCCGTTCGTGCGGGCCAGAACTTACCTGGCAAGGAATTTCGCTTATTTGTGTTAACTCAGATTCGCATCGGAGATCAGACTATATCTTTCCCGATTTGATCGGTATCTGACGTATAGTCGTTGAGGATTCTAAATCTTCAATAAACGTTTGCAAAATTTTTCAAATTGCTCACGCTTTGCTGATTGTAGCGGATATTTACGAAAAAATGGGATGATTATATTTTTCAAATCATCTTGCCTCCTTACGCAATACCTTAATAAATCGTGATGATGATTATCGTGTCTGTGATTAATATATATTGAACCACAACCAAAATATTTTTTTATTGCTTCCATTACATCTCTACTCTGCTCTCCTTGTGTAATTACAAACTCATATAAAGTTTGATAACCACTTTTACAAGTTGCATTTTTAAAGACACTTTCGGAAAAACAACCTTCACCATCTACAAATCCTACAATCCACCATGGATTTAGTCTTTCCTGCTGATTGACTGCACTCATAACATTTTCACTATGTGTAATACTATACATAGTAGCATGAGATACTCAGTTATTCCAGCATTTGGTCAAATTTTCATCTCCATCCCGACGGTTATCGGAACACTTGACGGAGGTTTTTACCTCACTATGGCAGTGTTATTCACCATAGAACAGTTCATATTTTGTTACTTGGCCGATTGGGTACGGCGCTTACAATCGCTTGTAAGATCGGACTATATCATTCCCGATTTGATCGGGAGTCGACGTATAGTCTCTGAGGATTCTTATAATCAGGAAATACATCTGTAATTGAATATTTTCTTGTTCTTCCCTTCCCTTCATTTATTGTTTCTCGAAGTTCGAGAATTTTTCTTAATCCCCATTTATTTTTATGCTCTCCTTTGTTCATAAGTGATGCAACTTTACAAAATATTGCAAAGTTCTTCTTTTTTGAAATGGAAAGAACCGGGTATTTTTGAAAATATGGAATTACTTTTTGGATTATATCTTGAGGATTTGTAACGTCAAAGGAATTTAAATTATCATTCTTCCGAGTTTTTATAATTCCACAATCCAATTGATTCTGCAATATTTTGAGTATTGTTGGATCTTTTTGTGAAACATTAAAACTCATTACAACCTGCCAGCTAACTTTATAGTCAGCTTTAGGGCGCAAAGAGATATTAAAACTTCCTTCTCCTTCGACAAATCCTGCCAAGAAAAATCCTAGGTATTTCTGATTCAAGTCTTTCCTGCTGATTTTCCGCACTGTGCGCATTGTCAGTCTAATTATAGATTAGACTAGCGACAGATACTACAACCGTTTGTACGGTACGGATGTTCCAGCATATAGTCGACTTTTATAACTACAACTGGTCCTTTTATTGGACTCATAGTTACTGCTGCCGTTCACTCGAGCTTCATTTCAGAGCTTTCCCGATGAAACATCGGGGTCACCCATTCACTTAACTTACGAGCACTGGGCAGGCTTCAGCCTGTATACTTTCGCTTTCGCGTTTGCACAGACCTGTGTTTTAGTTAAACAGTCGCAGGACAATCTTTTGCTGGGCCCGACTAAATTTTGCTTGCGCAAAACTTTGACGGGAGGACATCTTTCGAAATTACGTCCAGCTATTTTGCCGAGTTCCTTGAACTACCTTCTCTCGATCACCTTGGTCTTCTCGACCAGCCCACCTGTGTCGGTTTGCGGTACGGCATAAAACATATCTCACTACGAATCTTTTCTGGCAAACAAAAAATCACCAAATTGTCTTCAAATTGCTCTAAAAAACTTTTCGTCACAGCTCAAGTTATAACGCCTAATCCGGATTTTCCTAGATCAGACTTTTTTGCTGCTTAAACGCCACATTCACTACGTGCGCTTGGTTATTCTCGTTCGGTCCATCCCTAGTTGATAACGATATGTTCCATGTAGCCGAATATTTACGGCTCGTCCATCGACTACGCCTTCTGTGGCCTCGCCTTAGGTGCCGACTAACTCCCGGATGAACAACATGGCCGGGAAACCCTTGGGCATTCGGTGCTATGGATTCTCACCACAGTTACGCTACTCATTCCGGCATTCTCACTTGAAGCCGCTCCATCCCGATTTACATCGGGACTTCACTGCAACTTCAACGCTCCCCTACCACTTATCCCGATGAAACATCGGGACAAATCTGTGTCTTCGGTAGAATGCTTACAGCCTCGGTAAGTTTTCCGCGCCAATTTCCCATAAATAGACTAGTGAGCTGTTACGCTTTCTTTAAAGGATGGCTGCTTCTGAGCCAACCTCCTAGCTGTATGGGGAAATTAACTGCGTTATACACTTAGCATTCATTTAGAGACCTTAGACGACAATCTGGGTTGTTTCCCTTTCGAGCGATACGCTTAGCCGTACCGTTCTGACTCCTGTGTAACTGTACGTTGGAATTTGGAGTTTGATTGAATCCCGCATTTTACTGCGGAACCCATCCAGTGCTCTACCTCCAACAACATCTGGCACAAGGCTATACCTCTATATACTTCGGGGAGAGCCAGCTATCTCCAGGTTCGATTGGCATATTACCTCTAACCACAAGTCATCTCATAGATTTGTAGCTCTAAAGAGTGCGGTCCTCCTCCCGATTTTCATCGGGACTCAACCTGCTCATGGTTAGCTCACCTGGTTTCGGGTCTTTTGCATGCTGCTTTATTTTCGCCCTATTCAGACTTGGTTTCCCTACGCCTGTCCCGACTTAGTCGGGATTGACTTGCAGCGTTACAAAAACTCGCCGGATCATTCTTCAATAGGCACGAGATCACCCGACTAAATTACTTGCGTAATTTTGACGGGCTCTCTCTGTTTGTTAGCAAATAATTTCAGGTACTATTTCACAGGGTGTTTAACCCTTCTTTTCACCTTTCCCTCACGGTACTAGTTCACTATCGGTATGCTCGTGTATTTAGCCTTGGAGTGTGGCCACCCCGGATTCCCACAAGATACGTGTCTCATGGTACTTGGGAATCTGATTAGAGTGAATATAAGTTTCACTTACGCGACTTTCACGCTCTGTGGTCTGCCTTTCCAGACAGTTCAATTACCCATATTCATCCCATGTCATCAGTCCCACAACACCCGTCCAAATTTTCTTGCGAAAACTTGGTCGGGTTTAGGCTGTTCCGCTTTCGCTCGCCGCTACTGACGGAATCTCATGTGATTTATTTTCCTGCCCCTACTTAGATGTTTCAGTTCGAGGCGTGCCCCATCCGCCCGCAGGGCGGAAATTTCCAATTCACAATTTACAATTTACAATGAAATTCCAATTTACAACTTACAAACACCCAGATTTTATTGTTTGATAATTGAATTATTGAAAATTGATTGAAAATTGAAAACTGAAAATTGAAAATTTCTGTCCTACGGACAGATTCTCCATATAGGAGGAGTTATCTCATTCGGACACCGCCGGATCAAAGCTTTTTGACAGCTCCCCGACGACTTTCGCGGTCTAATACGTCCTTCTTCGGCACTAGCATCCTAGGC
The DNA here is from genome assembly GCA_016219445.1 of Candidatus Amesbacteria bacterium. Lineage (GTDB taxonomy): Bacteria > Patescibacteriota > Microgenomatia > CAZETR01 > Amesbacteraceae > JACRNA01. Next base: position 4,050 of record JACRNA010000020.1, on the reverse strand, counting down.
ATCCATTACTTGCTTGTAGCCCTATACTGTGGTTTATCTTGATCTTACGATCTACCCTTCTCTTCACTTTTTAAGGTGCGATTTTACAGTCTTTAGGACTGACTTCGGTTCCCCCCAAAAGAGAAACCGGAGTCAAACCTAAATCCAGTGGACCTAGCCGGACTCGAACCGGCGGCCTCATCATTGCAAATGATGCGCTCTAGCCAGCTGAGCTATAGGCCCATAAAAAAATCCCGATATCCATCGGGATAAACATGCGACTTACGCGTGCCAATCAAACAATCAATTGGCGAGCAGGATTGGTTTTGAAAAGTTTTTTCGCATGTATAGTTATTCCGAACGGTAATCTGGAATATACCTCACTTTTGGGGTGGTGTCAACAATCAAAATTTAGGCATTTTTACTTCGCTTCTGATTCTTTGATGTTCGAATACACGGTAATCAAAAAACTACCCTCTTTATCACGCTTGGTAATAATCGACGTATTTAATACGTACCTCCATCGGTAATCCTTTATCGGCCAGAGAACCAATATCATCGGCCTCATCTGCTAAAATTTGTTTGAACATTTCAGTTTGTTCATCTACTTGTAACGTCAGGACATTACCCAATAGATCTTTTTTTCCAAATTCAACAAATTTGTAAACTTTTGGTTTTCCTAATTTATCAGAACTATTAAGACCAACCAAGTGGCCACTCTGGTGTAAAATATATTCCATTACCCCTATTCTATCTCCAGCTTTTAAACCTTTTAACCACCTAACAACTGGGCTCTTATAAGCTTCCAAATTCAAGCCCTTTTCCCCATCCATCATTTTTAAATATTACTCTCTCTGCCTTTTGCAATCCCAAATTTGACAGTGATACTGAATTACTGTATTATCGTAGACATGAATACAGTGGTCAATGATTATCAAGAAATAACCCAAATACAGCTTAGAGGGAATTTTACCATTCCCAGTAAATTAAGAACGGACGGTTTTGAAGAAAATAAATATATCCGCATAACGAAATCCGATGGCAAAATAATTTTAGAACCGGTGCAAATAATTGGCTATCCTGTGCGTAAATATTTAGATTCAGAAGTCGATGAATTCTTCGATCTGGATAACAAGGAAAGCATTAAATTGAAAAAATTGGGTCTTTTAAAATGAAAGTATTATTCAACGCTTCGGTTGTCTTGGCAGGGCTTAGATCCAAAAAAGGTGCATCTGGTGAACTTTTAAGATTGGTAACTATCAATAAAATTGACGGCTTAATATCACAAATAATATTTGAAAAAATTGTTAGACATTCTCATAAATTGGGTTTGGATTCAAAATCAGTTAAAAGTAAAATTTTAAGTATTTTTGTCAAAAATATAGTCAAATCTCCTCAAGAAAAAACTGTTAATATATATTCACTCAAGGTCAGTGACCCAGGTGACGCTCATGTTTTGGCAACATATAAAGAAGAAAATTGTGATGCTTTAGTTACTCTGGACAAAAAACACCTACTAATTTTACAAGGAAAAATTAAAGGAATAAATATTTTTTCACCAGGGGAATTCTTGGTATCTAAGTTTAGATAATATTCCTAATCATTCCACTCTTGTGTATCTTTATGTATATTTACAGCCTTTACGCCTCTTACGTTTTCTCTAGAACCAACTGCATTACTATTTAAATAAATTCCACCTTTGACGCCCGATGCTTTCATAATCCCAAATATTACTCTCTCTCTACCTTTTGCAAGGCCAAACTTGACAAAACACCTTCTTTCTTATAACATAGTTATAACATGACTACACAGACTATTTTTCAAGCTGGCAACAGTAATGTGGTGGCAATCCCCGCTCAATATATGACTGATATGAATATGGGTACTGGTCACAAAGTCTGGATAGATAAGATTGATAGTGAAACAATCGTCATTAAAAAAGCCTATTCTAAAAAACAAGCCAAAAAAACCGATCTTGAATTCCAAAAATGGTTAGGTGGTTTCATGGCTGAAAATGCCGAAATTTTAGATGAACTGGCAGACCGTTGATATCGAAGAGGCAATTCTTATCCACGAAATTATTATTAAACGTGCGGGAACAACAGCTGGAGTCCGCGATTTTGCACTTCTTCATTCAGCCTTAGAGCGACCAAAAGCTACATATGCAGGGAAAGATTTGTATCCTGATATCTTTAGCAAAGCTGCAAGTCTGCTCCAATCAATCTGCCTCAACCATCCGTTTACCGATGGTAACAAAAGAACTGCCTGGGCTGTTACTCATAAATTTTTGTGGGACAATAGCTATCTATTGAAATCAAAAAGCATTGAAGCAGCTGACTTTATGGTTTATGTCGACAATTTAAAGCCCGATATCAGACAGATTTCTGCCTGGCTAAAATCTCATTGTATCCAAATAGTATTTTAGGTCCCATTGTTCCACCTCTTAGGTGGAACAATTTGTTACCACACTTGTTACAGCAAACTCCAATTAATCTATATCGTTCTATTTGATAGCGCCAAAAGCGCGGAGCTTCCATTCAGAGTTAGACGGAAAACTAGTCTTTCTTACACGCGGTCAGCTATGATAGTATTATATATATGTATAAAGTTGAAGAACAAACAGAAGAATCTATAAATATTAGTCCAAATGATCCAGATGTTTCTTTTAAGCACATTGGTTGGTTGGCCGGACTGATAGTTGTTCCCCTAATAGTTATCGGAATTGCAGTACCCTTTGTACCAAAGCAAAAAAAGCCAACTTACAAGATAAATACTAATACTGTGGCCTCTTTACCCTCCCCCGCCCCTGAAGTATATATTGCCACAGCTGTCTTGGCGTCGGCAACTGGAGACGTTCAAGTTCAGAGAAACCAAATTTGGAGCAAGGCAAATGGTGAAGAAAAAGTCTCTAAAGATGATGTGGTAAAAACTGGTGACAACTCCAATGCTACTATTCTCTTTGGTTCCGGATCATTAATTCGTGTCGATGCTAATTCCCAAATTGCCCTTACCGATTATGCCAAAGATGGCGAAAGCTGGATAATTAAAATCAATCAAATTGTTGGCCGGACTTGGAACAGAGTTCAAAAATTGGTAGGATCATCTGTATATGAAGTCAACACTCCCACAGCTGTAGCCACAGTCCGGGGAACGGCTTTTGGTGTAGACGCGGATCCCACCAAATCGGCTTTTACCGTTGATGAGGGAACTGTCTCGGCCAAGCTGGTGGATACCAAGTCTCCCGAAAGAAAAATAATATCAGAGATTAAAATAGAAAAACACCAGCAGGCTGAAGTGACACTCCAAAAAGTCGAAGAGATAAAATTGGCTATTGCCGAAAAGCGCCCAGTTGCTGAAATAGTCCGCGTAAGACCGACAGAAAAATTGCCTGAGTGGATCGAGGAACACAAACGCGAAATCATCCGCGAAGCACCAAAAATAGAGAAGTTAAAAATAGAAATGTCTGAATCGGCAAAACCTAGATTTGATATTCCTGATGCCACTTCGTCCCGCCCCAGCGGGACTTCGATTGGCACACGAGAACCGACTCCAACACCATATACTAAAATCGAACAGAAGACAGAGAATAAAATAGAAGAAAAAATCGAAGAAAGGATAGAATTGAGACCAACCCCAACACCATTTTTAAAAGTCGAAAAAAAAGTTGAATTACGGCCAACTCCCACTCCAACTTCATCTACATCACCAGCTATCAAAATTGACACAGAGAGTTTCAACCGTTAGTCTTATTGTACCAAGTCGTGGTAGCTCTAAATTAGATCGTACGCTCCACGAAAGCCCCGCCACCTCCAAGTATTCGGGCAGGTGGCGGGACTAATGCGGACTCGGTTTTGCCAAAACTATTTTCTGGGGGAAAGGATTTGCCTTACAAGTTATCCACTTACACTATATATAGTAATGTGATACACTAAATGTAAGAATATGGTCAATTTACAAAATGTTTTTCCATATTACAACGGATTGATTAAAAAAGGGAACGAATCGAGAGAGAGAGAGAGAGAGAGAGAGAGAGAGAGAGTAAAACGCTCGCCGATTTTTTGGTGTCGCGCC
>JACRNA010000009.1 GCA_016219445.1 Candidatus Amesbacteria bacterium | reverse complement strand
TAGAAAAGCATTCATAGACGACCAATTCCTCCTCATTTCCTCTGGTTTGTGGAACTACCACTTAAGTTTCACTTAAAAGCACATCCCAAGTTCTCACGCCTACTCATTTTTTAACAAACTAATTATTTCGGGACACAGTTAATGTTGTCGGGCAAATTGCGCCAGTAGAGAAGCCTCATCAAGGTGTTCCCGTGTAACGTCAAGCGCAAAAACATGAGCGGCACCCAGAATAAGGGCGGGTATTGTTACAGTTTCTCCTAACCCACAACCCAAATCTAAAACCGTTTTTCCAGTACAATCTCTTAAAACGTAAGAGGTTGCTACGTCAGTTGGCATTTGCCAGCCATACTTCCCTTCCGAAGCCAGTTTTACATGCCCAGCCTCTTCGGGAGTGTCAAAGACGACTTGCTCATAGGATCCAAGGATTGGGTGATTTTGAACTTCACGGAGTCGTTCTGTCATACTTTACTATTTTATTTTGGAGAGAAATTCACTGGTTTTATCGAGAGCAAAATGTGCGGCCGACTCAACGTTATCCGTTGTCATAAACTGATAAACAAAGTTTGCAAAAAAGGTATCGCCAGCTCCAATAGTATTCGGCGGATGCACAATCCTTGACGGGGCTGATATTACGTGGTTTCCCCGAAAGAATACTTCCGTGCCTGCTTTGTCTTTTGTGACAATGAGCATCTTATCTTTCTTTTGATTTTCGATAATGTCTGGTGGGAGCATTCCTATTTCGACTGTATTCCCCTTTAGACAAAAGACAAAAGGTGCGATATTCCGTACATCTTCCCAAGCCTTCTTTTCTCCAAAATCGCTGCCGTCTCTTACATACCCTTGAATATCGACGAACAGTAATCCTGGATATTCTCCAGCATTACTTAGATCCCATTCATCCAATATTGTCGAGACAATTGCTGAACCAGTCTTTATGGGAGGAAGTGGCAATCTTTCAGGTTTTTGTTTTATACTACCAAATTCATCATTCTGTTTGACCAGTATTTCCACTAATAACTTTTCACCCGTAAAAATTTCTGGATGTAACCCATGCTTTTCTAAAGCATGAGCAAGATACAACACTGGCCCACCTTTTTGTTCTCTGATGACTTTTCCTGGCCTAGCTTCAATAAGTCTATCGGTTGCGTAACTTGAAACAACGGATATATTTTTAGTTCTTGACATTATTCTGGTTGCATAACTTTATACCAGTACCATAAAAGACTCGTAAAATTTGCAAAGAATAAATTTATCAGCCATATTTCTTTATGTATTCTTTTGCTTCTCTGAGGGCTATTTTTACTGCTTCTTCGGGAGTATCGACGCCAATTATTTTTCTCCTTTTCCTTGTATCTATATATGTATCCGCTAGTCTTTCAGCCCAACCGCCAGTAGTTTTTATTGCGACCATTGGTATATCGGCTTGGTAGGCGATTGCGAGTTCAGTAAGAGTACCAGAACCTCCAGAAATCGCAATTACAGCATCACAAGAAAGTACTAGAGTAGTCTCTCTACCTCCACCGCGCTCTAATCCGGAAGCGACTATAAAATCAGCCATATCTTTTTCCCAAACGTCTTTGTGTTTGCCATAGGTAACGCCGACCGCCAACCCACTCTTTCTTTTTGCTTCCCTACAAGCAGCCGTGGATAAGGAATCTGAATCCTTCTCTGCACCAAAAACTGTCACTGCTCCGGCTTCAGCTAAAAGTTCTCCGACCTTTTCGGCAATGCGCTCGACCTCTTTACTATATTTAGTATCCGCCGCCGATCCCATCACACCAATTTGTAGTTTTCGATTAATATTTTTCATAAAATTATTCCCACTCATTATCAACACCTAATTCCACTGCTACCTGACTACGTATTGCCTTAAGATCTAAAGGCGCATCAGATTCATCTGATTCTGCGATTCTTCGTAACGTTAATCTGTCGAGGTCAGACATCGACTTTCCTGCGCTGTCTACTAGAATAGAGTGTGCCTCTACGGGAAGAAGAGGAATAGCCGAATAGTCCCGTGCTTCATTTGTCGACGGAAAGTACGGATTCTCATAATACTCGCCCGGCGGAATACCACTTTTTTTCGCCTCGATCGTCATAATTTATCTCCTTTCTACAAGATATTTTATCACAATTTCTGCTAATCTGTTTGAATTGTCTACTCTGAAGTGCGACCCTGGACTAGTTGGAAAAATTTGTATTATTTGCTCCAAACTATCAGCAAGTTTTCCTGAACCAGCTAGTGAAATAAGAGGAACGGGCGGTATTCCATGTCGAACAAGAGAATTGTTTCTCTTCATAATCATAGAAACTTCTGTCAAAGTACCCCATTCTCCACCTATTAATATAAATACATCGGGAATGCTCACTAAAGTGGAAGTCTCTATTCCCCACGTAACTTGTGATAGAAGTTGGGAGGGTACTGGAATTGCAAAATCTATTTTTTCGGAAGCAACATATTTTGCTTTTTCTTGAGGAAAAACACCAATAGTAGGTATCCCAAGTTCACGTCCTATGTCTAATGCTAAATCCGGCACGCCTTTTCTTGTTCCTCCTGAAATGATACCAAAATTGCCAATTTTAGTTTGGATTAGCTTGCATCCTTCAATTAACAAGTTTTTCTGGGAAGACAAATCCTCTTCACTACTTCCACCTATTACCCCTAAAGTGTGAGAAATGCTCTTTCCTTCCTTAAACTTCTGATATTCTGCAGAAAGATCAGAATTGTTATCTGGTATTCGTTCGGAATTCATTTTGTATAAAATTTGGTTGATAAAAGATAAACAATAACCGATGCCGAAAAACCAACAATCATGATGTAGGTGCTTTGATCATTGGCTAAATAAGAGCCGGGGATAAAACGGTTTAAGAATACAAACAATGATCCAACGAAGCCAGCAAGGATAGAGTTTCTGATTGCCAATGTCGGTAAATGTAATTTTTTGGAACGATCCAATAAAAAATAACGGTAATTAGTTAGATTCGTAACCATCAGAGGGTATAATTAGCCCATGGTTATGATCAAAACATCGTCTCAAAAACGTCTGACATCTTTTTACCTCGGTAGAAAGTGTATTTTTAGATCGGAAGAGC
>JACRNA010000008.1 GCA_016219445.1 Candidatus Amesbacteria bacterium | reverse complement strand
TAGAAAAGCATTCATAGACGACCAATTCCTCCTCATTTCCTCTGGTTTGTGGAACTACCACTTAAGTTTCACTTAAAAGCACATCCCAAGTTCTCACGCCTACTCATTTTTTAACAAACTAATTATTTCGGGACACAGTTAGTGATTAAAGAAGTGCCGGTTGTGAATCAGGAAGAAGTGCAAAGACAAGTTACCGAGAGACTGAAAGTCGAGCAAAACGAACGCAGAAAACTTGCCAATGAAGCCCGAGTCGAAAGGAAGAAAGACAATCTCAATAAAATTCTGGCGTTTGCGCGAGAGAGAAAAACAGTTACAAACGATGACGTGCGCGACTATCTCCATATTTCTCAAAGTACAGCCACCAATTATCTGACAGAACTCGTTAATCGTGGTATGTTAAAACGAGAGGGTGAACGAGGAGGAACGAAATATACAGCCTAAAATCATGACTAACAAACTTATCACCATTCCGATTAAAATCCTTACTGACATTCTTCCTCTTCTCAAAGGAACCATTCACGAAAAGAAAATCAAAGACCTTTTGGAAAACACCGGCAAATACCAAACACAAAACATTGGGTATTTTCCCAAGAAAGCCAAAGTTGAGCGGATCGTTGATGGAGATACCGTCGTTTTATCTTCCGGCTCAATTGTACGTTATGTTGGCATTACTGCACCGGAAAACAACGAACCCTTTGAAAAAGAGTCAACGGAAGAAAACAGAAAACTGGTTGAAGGGAAAACCGTCAGTCTCGAATACGATAATTACAAGGCGGATAAATTTGGCAGAATCTTGGCGTACGTTGTCGTTGGCGGTAAAAATGTTTCGATAGAGTTAGCAAAAAAGGGTTTAACTCAAGTGGTAGTGTATCTGCACAAAAAGCCGTTTATTTATCAAGACCAATTACTCAAAGCTCAAGACGACGCCAAAAAGAAAAGGTTAGGCATTTGGAGTCGGTAAGAGCGTTTGTGTTATCGTTGTACTTTAGTACAATGGTACAAGGGTACAGGATTACAAAAGCACTATGGACAAACTAAACTTAGAAAAAGACAAACAGTTGCTTCTGGATTCGCTCAAAAAAGCACAAGCTGCCAGAGAATTACCCGCGTTTCTCGATGATCTTTTAACCGAGGAAGAAATCCTTGACCTTGCTCAACGGCTGAAAATTGCCAAACTGATTATTGAAGGAAAAATTTACGATGAGATTGCCGAGAAAGTAAATACTAGTACCTCAACTGTTTCCAAAATCGGCCAAGTTTTAAAGTATGGCAAAGGTGGATTAAACAAAGTCTTTACTAAGTCAAAAACGAAAGGAGGTGGATCACATGCCGCCTGAACTATATCACGCATTAACTGGCGTACTCGGTGGTTTGATTCGAGGACTGGTGGGTATTACCAAATCTCAAACGTTTACACCGGAACAATTCAAGTTTCAGTGGAAGTATTTTGGCTTTTCCTTGTTAGTTTCAGCTATTGTTGGCGTTATGTCCGGTATCATTGCCGACGGCGATTGGCGAGTATCGTTACTTGCAGGTTATGCTGGAACTGATTTTCTGGAGGGGTTATATCGACTGAAGTTTAGTCAGTTTTTTAGGGTAAGCTAATATTGCAAATATATCTTGAAATAGGGATCTTTTCTTGCACTTACTAAGTCAATACTTAGCTAGCGTATTTTCCCCCATATGTGTATAATCTACAAAGTTATGCAAAAGAAAGCTTCAGTTCATTGTTATTGCCATCATGTAGAAAAAACTGTTGCAGTAAGCGCTGAAAGGCGCTTTTTTTATTTTTACAAAATGTGAATAAGAAATTGAATTGGGTTTCAATTGGCATCTCCTTAGCAACTATTCATTATGGGCTTGGCTTTCTTGTTGGATCTGGTGAGGCTATTTATACACAAGGTACTAAAGGTATACTTTACGCCCTTGCTTCAGCAGTAGGTCTTTTCAGCCTTATACTTATAGCGCCATTTTATCTCAAGAAAAAATATCCGATATGGGATCTTATGGGTAACCAATATGGAACTACTGTTCGACGTTTCGTAGCTTCCTTATCCGGTGTTTGGATGGTTGGAGTGGTAGCGTCTCAAATACTTGGTGGTTCTTGGGCCTTATCGTTGTTCAAAATTAATAATTACGTCTCAATGATAATTATTTCCACGCTTATTTTCTTTTTGTCCATGGTAAATATAAGCAAACTATCAAAAATATTCTTCTATATGCTAATGTTTAGCTCTCTAACTTTGTTGATTATATTGTTTCGTATCGGCGTTCACTGGATACCCATATCAATAAAATCCTTGTTTGATTCAGTACCATTTTTTACTTTCAGTGATTTTATTGGAATATTTCTTACAACTATCTTGGTTACCTTTATCGGAATGGACTTTCATCAGTTTTTAGTCAAAGCAAAAGATAAAGAAAACGTAGTTAGTGGGGCAATTTTTGGTGGTGGGATACTAATAGTCCTTTCAATACTTCTTCTCTCTGTTGTTAGTGGGTCTATCAATACAGGGCTCGTAGCCAATATGTCTGACGCGAAACAAACAGTGCCATCAATACTGTTAAACTTTGGAAATGCCTCAATCCCTTTTTTGGGAGTTTTGTTTTCATTACCCCTAGTTTTTGTTTCAATTGGCTCAGGAAGCGGTGTTACACGTGTCGTGGCAAGGACAATATCTGACCTCGATATCTCAAATAAAATAAAAGTGAATAAGCATTTTTTAACTGTGGCGGTTGCATTTTTGATTTCGCTGTCTGGAAAATCAATTATTAACCTAATCGTTTCTTTTTATGCAATTTATGTGGCTTCTGTATTTATACCGTTCTTGTTATTTTGGTAATTAGACAGAAACGTAACTAAAATATAACGAAATCAGTGGGTCAAGTATATTGTCTTTTCGATGATTGTAACGGTATTCCATTTCCTTTAAGTATACAGGAAAATTAGCTTTTGATACACCCCTGTAATTATAGAGC
>JACRNA010000013.1 GCA_016219445.1 Candidatus Amesbacteria bacterium | reverse complement strand
TATTTTCTTTTGATGGCGAGTGTCTCAATTCCTGATCACCTTTGATAAACAAAAATTCAGTTGAGAAGGCTGAGGCATAATTTCGGATAAACGTCCCCCACCAAAGCATAGGCTTGTTATAAATAATCTTGTCTATTAGCCTTGGCGTCAAACCAACTCCAGTAGCTCCAGAGGCCCGTTGCTGGGTCTGGCGGAGGTAATCTACCTGTGTGGCAGTAGTCGGATCGGTAAAAATTGACAGCTCTCTAAACCGTTGACCACTTTTTCCAAACACACCGTCTCCGATTACAATAACCGACAAAATGATAAATAAAATACTGGGAATTATTAACAACTTTTTATTTATATTTTTGATGTTTGTTATTAATAAAACTAACACAAAAACCGGAACAAATAGTTTAGCTGTACTATATGCCCACATGGATAATCCAAACATTAGTGCCGAAATTATATACTTTTTTCTAAAAAAACAGGTCAGACCCAAGAGAAAATAAAGAGACATGACGACAGACTCGACAGCCTGACGGCTATACTGGACATGCCAAATCGAGATAGCGATAGTGAGAAGTGATAGTGAAGTTAATAAAATATTTTTACTCGAATAATATACCAATATTCCGAATGTGATAATTCCCAAAATACTAAATACTGCTGGCAATATTCGAACCGAAAATGCAGACAAACCAAAGAATTTGACACTGGGAACGGTAGAATAGATCAAGACTGGAGTACGGTATTCAGCCAGAGAATGAGGAAAAAGAGGAAGAATGTTGCCAAAATAGTCTTTACCCGTTTTCAAAAGTGAATAGGCCTGATAGCCAGTATCCTGCTCATCCCAATGAAGTCCATTTGGAAGTGACGGAAAACTTATTAATCTAAGACTAGCTCCTAACAACAAAATACTAATTATTAATGTTGATCTGAGCCACTTGGCGAGCTGACTTTGTGCGTACATAGTACAACTTTGCCCGGCGGACATCCCCTGTCTTTTTGACTTCAATTTTGACAATCCAAGGAGAATTGACTGGGAATATTCTTTCCACTGCAATATTTCCAGACGCAATCTTCCTGACTGTAAACATTTGATTTTCTAATCCTCTACCACGGATGGCCAAAACCATGCCCTCAAAAATTTGGATACGCTCTTTTTCACCTTCTTGGATCTTCAGGTGAACACGAACTATGTCGCCTACATGGACATCGGTCTCTTTGATTTTCAGAGAAATTGCCATATTGTGGATCTAATTCTACCTTAAATTTATATTTTTAACAAGGAAGCTATTTCTTCTTCCAATTTTTGGCTCCAGAATAGACCGTAAGGAAGAGGCATTATCTTGGTATCAAAGATCAATTCGACCGACGTCTTTCCTTTGTTTGCCGAGAGTAAAGTATTTAAAGATACCAGTTTGGCTTGAGGCAAGCCTTTGGGGATATAAATAGATATTGGCTTGGTTATTTTTCCAGTAAAAATCTCTGCCGAATCGACTATTAGGGTAATAGCTGATTCAGATTCCTCCTCTTCCTGCTTGGATTCGATTCTGCCACTGACCAGAATTATATTATCAATCTTCCAACACTCGGAGCTTATCGAATAAACCTTGGGAAAGACTACTACCTCTATCGATTTACCCAAGTCTGAAATCTTGGCAAAGCACATTTGCTGATTATGGGCTTTTGTCGTCACATTCCGGCAAGATTCTACAATTCCCCCCAAAGTCACTCTCTGGCCATTGTAATTATCGACATACAGCTCAGAAATCCGGCAGGTGACATGCTCACTTAATGATGCCAATTTTTCGGAATGGGGATGATCGGTAAGATAAAATCCCAAAAGTTCTTTTTCCATGGCCAACTTTTGAGACTTTTCAAACTCCTCAAGCTCGGGAAACGTATCCTTACTATCAGCTCCAATTTCCTCTTCGTCAAATAATTTTGACTGTCCACTATTTTTGAGCTTATTTATAGATGTCCCCATCTCGCGGATACGGTCGAGCGCTGAAAGCATGGCAGAACGATTACCAAACTGATCAAATGCTCCGGTCTTAATAAGACTTTCGAGAACTTTTTTATTTACTTTGCCGGAATCAACACGTAAACAGAAATCTATCAGCGATCTGAATGGACCAACTACTCTCGCTTCGAGAATCAGATTAATCGCCACGTCACCGACATTTTTGATAGCCGATAAGCCAAATCTTATTGCTTTTTCATCTATTGAAAAATTGATATCGGATTTGTTTATATCTGGGGGAAGTACTGGTATTTTCATTCTCTTGCACTCTTCGATGGCCTCGACAATTTTCTCAGTATCTCCCGACTCTGCAGTCAGAAGCGCTGTCATATATTCCACTGGATGATTGGCTTTAAGATACGAAGTCTGATATGAAACTATTCCATATGATGCAGCATGCGCTTTGTTGAATCCATAACCTTGAAACGGGACAAATAGGTCCCAAATCTTTTCTGCTTCCTCGCTTGACATGCCCGAATTTTTAATACAACCTTCGACAAAAACCGTATGTTGTTCAGCCATCTCTTTTGGCAATTTCTTACCAATGGCTTTACGCAACTTGTCAATTGTTCCCCAGTTGTATCCAGCCAGTGTCATACCCGTAAACATTATGTCCTCTTGATAAACCAATATTCCATATGACTTATCCAAATATTCGGCCATTTTGGGATGCAAATAGGTTATTTTGTTTTTTTTGTTTTTGCGTGCAATATATTCAGGAATATTAGCCATAGGACCTGGTCTGAAAAGCGCGACCATAATCATCAAATCCTCTACTCGGCTTGGTTTGAGTTCTTTGAGCCACTTGGTCATACCAGATCCACCCAGCTGAAAAGTTCCCATTGTTTCTCCACGGGCCAGCATATCAAATGTCTTTTTGTCATCAATTGGGATTTTTAATAAATCGATTTTAATATGGTGCATTTTTTCAATCAGATCTCGGGCAGCTCCTAAAATCGAAAGATTACGAATACCCAAAACATCAATTTTTACCAAACCCACCCCACCATATTCATCCGCAATCGAATGCATTTCGTATTGTGTAATTATCTTTGAACCCTTTGGTTCTAATTGTAGAGGAGTAAAATCCGTCATTAACTCTGGCGAAATCACAACACCAGCAGCGTGCACTGATACATGTCTGGCATTACCTTCGATTTCACGAGCCAACTCTACAATTTCCTTAGAAATTTGATCCGTATCATAAAGATGTTTGAATTCGGTAGATTCTTTTAAAGCACGATCTAGTGTCATAGGAAAACCTTGAGCACCTAGGGGGATAATTTTGGCTAATCTATCTCCTACGGCATATGGATGACCAAGAACCCGAGTCACATCACGGACGGCAGCTCTGGCAAGCATTCTTCCAAAGGTACAAATCTGTGCAACTTTTTCTTGACCGTATTTTTCGGTAATATAAATCATTAATTCTTCGCGTCTATCATCTGCAATGTCCAAATCAATATCCGGAGAACTTGGTCTAAAAGGATTTAAGAAACGTTCAAATGGAATAGCATATTTAATTGGATCCACAGTGGTAATACCAACAACATATGAGGCTACCGAACCAGCAGCTGATCCCCGAGTATTGGTAATTATTCCTCTATTAGAACACCAACTGGTAAGATCAGCCAAAATCAAGAAATATGGGGCATATCCTTTTGTGCAAATTACATCAAGTTCGTAATCTAAGCGCTTGATTATCTCGTCAGTCACTACCCTATATCGCTCCTTTACTTTATCATGAGCTAAATCCATTAAGACCTCTATTGCTGTTTTTCCTGCAGGTAATGCCACTTGAGGATAAAAGGATTTCCCTAGTTCAATTTGCAAATCACAGGATTCAGCGATCTTGTAGGTATTTTCTAGAGCATCGGGCAAATCTGAAAATAGAGCGGTCATTTCATCTGGTGTGGTCAGATGAAATGTGGGTGAATCAATATATCTCATCCGATCAATATCAGATACATTCTTTCCAGTCGAAATACAAACTAAGGAATCTTGTGCTTTGGCGTCGGATTTATTTAGATAATGGGCATCATTGGTGGCGACCAACGGAATACCCAGGTCTCGGCTCAACTTTGTAATCCCATTGATCCAGACATCTTCGTCTTTTTGCATCTTTTGCAGTTTTTCGAGAAGTCTCGGCTGATTCTTCAATCGATCGAAGTAATCACTATGATGATGTCTCTGTATTTCCAAATAATAATTATTCCCCATAATTTCCAAAAACTGGGCTGCCGCTTCTGATGCTTTTTGCATATTTCCTGATATCAGATGTTGGGCTATTTCTCCCTTGGGACACGAAGACGAAACAACCAGACCTTCTCCGTAGAGCTTTAGTAAATCTCTGCTAAACCGGGGCTTGTAGTAAAATCCTTCCACTTGGGCAATAGTAGACAACTTCATCAAATTTTTGTAGCCTGTATAGTTCTGGGCTATCAACAATAGATGATTGGTATCTTCCCGGCCGTTTTTTTGTTTGTGATCGCCAATACAAGTATATGCTTCCATGCCAACCAATGGTTTGATTCCCTCCTTCTGACATTCTTTGTAAAATTCGATGGCTCCATACATTACCCCATGATCGGTAATGGCAACTGCTGGCATTTCGAGTTCCTTTACTCGCCGAACCAGCTTCTTGATCTTGGACAGACCATCCAAGAGCGAATATTCTGTGTGGCAATGTAAGTGTACAAATTTGGCAGCCATTAGTTACTGTTATAGCTTATCAAACTCTCTCTTATCAATACCCATTTGAAAAATAATGTTTTTTATTGTGTCAGGAGCAACTTCCATATGGTGAGGGATAACACATGTTTTAGTTGTTTTATCATTCCACCATATCTCATGCGAACCAGTAGTTCTTCGAAACACAAAACCAGCCTTTTTTACTTTTTTGATTACGTCAGAATATCTTAGTGGTTTTGACGCTTCAGCTTCAAAGGAATTTTTTTGTCCTCTTGCTCATAAATCTCAATGAGTCCCTTTGCCACTTCAGAAACAGCATCTACAGCACTATCTAGCGAATAACCCTGGGCATAGCAATCAGACCATGTTTGACACTTGGCAATATAATAACTACCTTCTTTGTTTACCTCAATTGGCAATTCGTATTCATTTATTTGGGTCGTCTTTTTCATAACTTCATAATCTCACTAATTATTTTCTGTGTCAAGGGTATATCAATGTCTCCAAGTTCTTTTTTTATTTGCCCAATTAGAGCTCCAATGGCTTGGGTTTTACCTGCTTTAATTGATTCCACAATTGCAATATTGGCTGAAATAACCTTTGAAACAACTTCACGAATTTTCTCTTCAGGGATATTAGAAACAACTCTTGCCTCACGTTTATTGATAAGTAAATCTGCTGTTTGTTTGGTTGGATTTTTCATAAAGACATCATACATTTCTGGGTCAGCACTAATAATCCTGGCATAATTTTCGGACAAACCCAATTCAACCAATTGAAGTCGTTTCTGGGAAGGCAAAATTGGTAATTCTGAGCGCCACTTTTCAATCTGCGCCTGGGTAAATTCAAAGGGCGGTATATCAGGCTCTGGGAAATAGCGATAGTCGTGTGCTTCTTCTTTGACTCTTTGGGAAAAAGTCTCACCAGTGGTCTCCTTGAATCCTCGTGTCTCTTGAATAGGAGTTTGACCTGTCTCGAGTAATTTGATTTGACGTGAAACTTCAAAATCCACGGCCTTCTTGACAAACCTAAAAGAATTGACGTTTTTAATTTCAACTTTATAATTTGGAAAACTCTCATCTGGACTAACACTAATATTTGCTTCAAGCCTCATAGATCCTTTCTCCATGTCACAACTACTGATCCCAAGTGCTCTAATAATTTGCTGTAATTCTTTCAAGAAATTGTCACTATCGTTACTGTCATTAAAATCAGCCTCGGTCACTACTTCGACCAATGGCACCCCACTCCTATTAAAGTCTATCAATGTTTCGGAGCCTTGATGTAGTAGCTTTCCCGTATCCTCTTCCATATGCACCCGCCTAATTTTATGACCCAATAAATTTCCTTCTACACAAAGGGGCTGGTCGTATTGACTTATTTGATATCCCTTTGGTAAATCGGGATAAAAATAATTTTTGCGGTCAAATTTGCTTTGCAGATTTATTTTGCATCCTAATGCCAAGCCCAACTTTATACACCATTCAATGGCTTTGGCATTGGGTACCGGTAAAGCTCCGGGAAGACCCAAGCAGACCGGACAGACTTGTGAATTTGGCGGGGTATTAAAGTGATTGGCTGGACAACCGCAAAACATTTTTGAATTAGTAGATAATTCTATATGAATTTCAAATCCCAAAACCGTTTGCCAAGACATGATCCCCCTTTCTATGAATAAACGCAAAACCAATTAATAAAGTGGTAGCCATAAGAATAAGTAAAATAGGAATACCCATTACATCAGCCATTGTAGCAGCAGCCAATAAAGGAATTGATGTGGCGCTAATCAGCATAAATGACAGCGATCCGTAGACCCGACCCCTAAACCAAGCTGGCGTTTTTTCTTGAAGAAGAGTCTGGGATGGGACGGTAATCGCAGCAGACGACGCACCAAGGAGTACGGCAGCAAGAGCTCCAAACAAGACACTATATCTAGTCATATACGGCAAAACAGCCAAACCAACAAGAGATAAAGCAGCGCCGATTAGGCCTGATTTTATAACAATAATTTTTCTAAATTTATGCAATAGCTTTGGCAAGTAATAGGTAAATATCAGAGCTCCTATAGCAGCTGGGACTACCAATACCAGACTGACATGCTTTAGATCCAGTCCCAATTCTACTTTGGTATATGATGGCAAAATAGACGAAATAATGGCCACAAAAATCTGAGAAAATATAATCACTAAAAGCGGCATTAATATTTCATTGTGGGTTCGGATAAATTTATAACCAAGTCTAAAATCATTCCAAAACTTATTGACTTTAAAGTTTTTGGACTTAGGCTCATCTTTAGGTAATAAGTAGACTGAAATTGCAGCGATCAATAGTAATATTGAAGCCATAAGTACAGTATTGTTGCGTCCAAGGACAGTCAAAAATAATCCTCCCATACCAAAGCCAAACAAAAATGATGCTTGCTGGGTTAACAAAAATAAACCGTTGGCTGATGCCAGAAGCTTACCCTTAATCAAAGAAGGAAGACTCGCCTGTTGGCTAGGTAGATAAAGCTGATCAATCAGCCAATACAAAAAGACAACTGCATACAAAGCAAATACGTATTTTTTCAAAATCAAAAAGGACGCCACGCTGACAGCTTGGGCAATATTGGTAACTATCATCATTTTACGCCTGCTAAAATTATCGACAATTGCGCCCGAGAATGGACCAAAAAATAAAGCTGGTAGTGAGCTTGCAATCCAAAGTAACGACACTGCCACATTGGACTTGGTGGCTTCAAATATCCTGGTCAAAATAATAAAAGTCATGAGATTGATCGTAATCTGGGACAATATTTGGGATAGCCAAAGCTTGATAAAATTCCTGTTTTCAAGCAATTTGGAAAAATTTGATTTCATATGTTTGGTTTGGCTTTGTGCCAATCGGTCACCTGCTGATATTGATGGCCAATTTTAAATAACAATTCTTCGGAAAACATTGGGCCTTGAATTTGAAATCCCACTGGCACCCCCTCTTCGAAACCACATGGAATCGCAAGAGAAGGAATTCCAGCGATATTTGTCGTGACCATATATAAATCAGCCAACATGTTTTTTACAGGATCAGAAATCAGTTCACCTAATTTCGTGGCAACTGTCGGCGCCACGGGCATTACAATTACATCACATTTTTCAAAGGCCGTATTGTAATCTTCAATTATTTTTGTCCTGGCTTGTTGAGCTTTTTTATAATATGCATCATAATAACCTGCTGACAATGCATACGTTCCAATTATAATTCGACGCATCGATTCCTGAGTAAAATTAGATCTATCCTGACCAAATCTTATGCCGTCATACCGTCCCAAATTTGAGCTGGTTTCACTCGGGGCTAATAAATAATAAGTCGGTACGGCATATTTGAGCATTGGCAAAGAAACTTCCATAATTTCTGCCCCCAATTCCTTAAGCTTCACTAGTGCATCTTTGATAGCTTGATCTGGTTCTAGTGGAATACCAATTTTTATATTTTTAAGATCTAAGTTAAGATTCTTGGAATATACCGGTACTTCTGTGGGCGATGAAGTGGCATCCAGCTTGTCCTGACCGGCAATTAATTCTAAAATCAAACTTAGATCTTCTACATTTTTAGCCATAGGACCAACCGAGTCTAGCGACGAAGCGTAGGCAATCGCGCCATACCGGCTAACCCTGCCATAAGTTACCTTTAATCCTGAGATACCGCACCAACCAGCGGGGTTTCTGATAGAACCACCTGTATCTTCGCCTATTGCAAACATGGCCATCCGGGCAGACACGGCAACTGCAGCGCCACCTGATGAACCACCTGCAACACGAGACACATCCCAAGGATTTTTGACCGGACCAAAGTCAGTATTTTCCGAGCTTCCACCATGTCCCCAGGCATCCATATTAGTTTTGCCTATCAAAATCGCTCCAGCATCGCGCAATTTCTTGACAACGGTGGCGTCATAATCCGGAATGTAGTTATTCAATACATTTGAGGCTGAAGTAGTCCTAATATCTTTTGTAACATACGCATCTTTTAAGACATAAGGAATACCAGATAACAATGTCTCAAACTTCACATTTCTCGCTTCAGCTAACAATTCTTGTCTATCGCGGAGAGTAATAAATATGTTTAGTTTCGGATTATTCTTCTCAATATTTTCCAGACATTCATTCAGCACATCCTCGGGAGTTACTACTCCTGACCGGTACTTTTTTGCTAATTCTGAAATGGAGAGATCAAGATTCATTGAAGATGGCTTTGACTTTGAAATAACCCGTTGTTGGTAATATTCTTGTTGTGTCTATCACATCGTCACGCATAATATTTGTAAGACCAGTGACTTGAGAAGTTGGTACTACATTTTGTAAATCCAACTTTGCCAATTCATCTACTAAACCAACCGTGGCATCCAAATCTTTTTGCAATTTTTGTGCCATATCGTCACTTATCAGCAAATTAGCCAGCTTTGCCACCTTCTTTACATCCATTTATTAAGTTTAGCACAAATAGAAATACTCTGTGCTGAAGGGCGTCCCCCTTCAAAGTTATCCACAATTGAAAAGTGTTAGAATAAATATAGGATGCCAGCCAAAAATTCGATAAAGGAATTTATTGCAGATTCTTACTATCATATTTATAATCGTGGTGTTGAAAAACGGCGAATATTTGTGGACGAACAAGATCATGGAGTTTTTTTGAAATATCTAGGTGAATATTTAACCCCCAAAGATGAGGCGTATCTCCGTGACGTATTGACTGATTTTCATTCATCGCCAAAGCAAAAAGCTGACGCGGCAAAAATGCTTAAGCTTAACAATTTTTCGGATACGGTAACGCTACTCGCGTATTGCCAAATGCCAAACCACTTTCACTTGCTCGTCAAACAAACTGTTGCCACGAGCATTGATTCTCTGATGAATTCATTTTCAACCCGGTACAGTATGTATTTTAACAAAAGATACAAGAGAGTCGGGCATCTATTCCAGGGTACATATAAGGCAGTACTGGTAAAAACCGAGGCTCAACTACTTCATCTCACAAGGTATATTCACAAAAATCCCGCCTCAAAAGGCGTCCCCCTTCAGAGTTATCCACATTCCTCATATAAAAATTATCTGAATATGGTGACAACCGGATGGGTCAAGCCAAATGAAATTCTCAATCACTTTGCAAAAACCGGATACAACTCATACCGCGAATTTGTGGAAAGCAATATCGACTATGATTCGCAGGATTTTGTAAAAGAATTGATATTGGATGAGTAATATTATTATTCTGATTTGAAGGGGGACGCCCTGCAAGCTCAATATTTAACTCATGTATTCGAGAACCTTGATGCGGTCGGCAAGGGGAGGATGAGTGTTAAATAAATTTGAAAACCAGCCACGGGCATCGGAAGATAAATTATTGAGCGGATTAACAATATACAAATGGGCGGTGGCTTTGTTGGCAGCTTCTAAGGGTTCTTTGTCTGCGCCCAACTTTTTTAGAGCCGAAATCAACCCAGATGGTTGCCTCGTAAGTTTAACCGAAGATGCATCGGCCAGATATTCCCGCCGTCTGGAAATTGCGAGCTGAATAATCTGGGCAATTATCGGTGATAATATAGCCAATAAAATACCAATTACCAAAAATATCGCATTTGAGCTTCTATTATCATCAGAATTTGATTTTGAATAAAATGTCGCTCTAAGTAACCAATCACCAAGTAAAGTAATCAATCCAACTAAGATAGTAACTATGGACATAAGTCTCGTATCATAGTTTGCCACATGAGACAATTCATGCCCGATTACCCCCTCGAGTTCTGTGCGGTTCAACTGGGTCAATAATCCTGTAGTTGCACAAACGGCAGCGTGCTCAGGATCCCGCCCTGTAGCAAAAGCATTGAGAGCTGTATCGTCAATGACATACAGCTTGGGTATGGGAATTCTGGCTGCCATACTCAAGTTTTCAGCAACAGTAAAAAACATAAAATCATGCTTTTTATTGGCTGGTCTGGCGCCAGAAATTCCCAAGACTATCTTGTCACTCCAATAATATGATCCAAAACTCATCACTCCCGAAACCACAAATCCCAAACCCAAAGCCCCAATACCCATCTGCTGTGACATTACATAGGCTACCAACATTACAAACACCACAAAACCAGCTACTACTAGCCAGCTTTTGCGCTTGTTGGCCTCTACTGATTCAAAGACATTGTTCATACAGAAATAACTCTCCCCTTCCGTTCCCCTCTCTTAATTTAAGAGAGGGGGCAGGGGGTGAGTTATAAATTGATTTTTGGATTTTTTGTATCTTCCTTAATAACTTTCAAAAAATCAGAATTTTCTGGCATCTCCATGCCTTTTCCAGACTTGAATCCAAAAGCATTGGCCACCACGTTGCTCGGGAATGTGGCAATTTTGATATTGTAATCAGCTGTTAAATCAATCATTGTTCTTCTGGAATACATGACTTTGTCTGAAGTGTCACGCAGTTCTCCCATGAGATTGGTAATGACCTCGGCCCCTTTCATCTGTGGATTACTCTCCATGATAACCTGCAGCTTTGGCAAGATTTCTGCCACTTTGGCTGATGGATCGCTCATTTTGCGGGCGTCTGAAAGCATCTTTAATATTTCCTTCTCGTGCTTGAGGTAAGCTTTGGCTGATGTCTCCAAATTTGGAATCAGCTCTGATTGCCGTTTCAATTGATTGCCGATTTCCTGGACTGATGCTCCGATCTGGGTTTTATTAGCCACTAGTCCGTTGTAGACTCCCACGACATACAGAACCACCAATACCAAACCTCCTAATAATAGTATAGGTAAACTCATACTAATAAACTCACCTCCTCAAACAACTTTTCGACTTCGGAAATACCGGAAAGCCAAAAGTCTTGATCAGTTATATCAATTCCAAGTGACAAAAACAAATTTTTGGGTGAATCGGACGACCCTTGAGCCAAAAACCATTTTACTTCCTTTATAAATTTTGGGTCTTGTTTGACCTTGCTTTGTAGGGCTTTGGAAATCAGCAATCCTGAAGCGTAGGAATAAACATAAAAAAAATTTCTGAAATGAGACCAATATACCCACCAATTTTGAGCGCCATCATTTTGTTCTACAAAATCTCCCATATAACTGGCCATATGTTTTTGGAAGATCTCACCGATTTCTTCTTTTGATAAATAATTTTTTCGACGGAACAACTGATGTAATTCCTGCTCAAACTTATACGCGGCAACTTGTCTAAAAATAGTTGAGATATCGTCGTCAAGCTTTTTCATAATTAGAGATTTATCTTTTGGCAAACGTTGCAAAACAAAATCTTCCATAAAAGTACTGGCGACTTCGGCCGTAGATAGAGGCGAACCAAAATTGAGCGCATATTTTTGCGATTTCATCAATTCATTGTTAATTCCGTGTCCCGCTTCGTGCGCCAATGTCAAAACATCACGCAAGTGGTTGGTATGATTTAACAAAATATAGGTGGGTTGGGTTGGTCTTTCGATGGCGCAATATGCCCCACCGCGCTTGCCAAGTTTTGGGTAGACATCTATTTGGCCATTGTTTACAAATCCCATAAATATTTTCTGAAATTCGGGATCCAAGTTGCCAAAAACATTTGCAACTAAATTGACTGATTTTTCAAAATCATAATCAACTTGAGTATTTTCAATCGGTGCACTCCTGTCCCAATACTTCAGTTTTGGCAGACCCAAGATTTTGGCTTTTGTTTCATAAAACTTGTGAGCCAGAGAAAACTTGGAACTCACGACCTCAACCATGGCGTCGACTATCTCTGAATCTATATCATCAGCCAAGTGGCGCATCAGATCGGGCCTGACAACTCCGCGTAAATTATCATTGACTTTTTTGTCATAGAGAATGGCGTTTAATTCATGCTCAGCAATCTTGACATTTCTATTCATTATTTCACTGATTGCCAGACCTGCTACCTCTCGAACTTTTGCATCGGGTAATTGCAAATCAGATAAATATTCCTCGAGCGTCCGACTGCCCACTTTCTCTTCCGACAAAAATTGCGATGTCATCCGAACCCAACCGGAGTGGGCAGAATTATTTTTCAGATTTAATATTTTTTCCTCCAAATCTGAAAGCGTAAACTTGCCGATGGCAAACAAATGTTCCAGAAAGTGCCTGAAATTCACCAACTCCGGATGATCCAAAAACTCTTTTTGTTTATCTATGGAAACTTTTGCCAGCTTTAATAAAAAGAATTGATTTTGGTTATAGAGTTTGACCGAGAATTCTTCCAACTTATTATTTTGGGCTTGTATGGCCGGATCGGATTGGTCTTGTGATTTTCTAAGTCCCCAATAATAACCTAGATCTCCGGTAGTGCCATAATTCCGTTGTAAATCATCAAATTCAAGCAGCGCTTCGCGCAAAAATTTTGCGTCACTCAAATAATCATCTCGGTCTTTCCATTTGGTTGCAAAAGCCACATTCTTTTCTTCCACAATTTTCAATTGGTCTTCCGAGGTATTTAATAATCCAAAATTCCAAGTGGTTTTCATCCTTTGATTATATCAGCTTAGGAGTCTTAAACATTTTTCCATGGCCGGGGATAATGAAATCGGATTTTTCTATTATTAAGCGGCGTGACTTTAGCAACGCAACAGTGTCAGTCGCAAATGGATCTACTAAATTTAATAAGTCATCTATAGTATCTGAATTTTGCTTGCCATCTTCCCACCAAAAAACATCAGGTGCTATACAAACATTACCGTCTTTAGTATTTATAAGAAGTGCACAGTCCTCTGGAGAATGACCGGGAGTTTTTAAGATTTCTATGTCAGTCTCTGGTAAAAAACCAGTATAAAAATATTCCTTGTCACCACTCCATCTAATTCCCCCATCATAAATATCAATATTTGGAAACAATCGGATATTTAGAAAATGATCAGGATGATAGTGACTTAAATAAATAAATGAGATATCAGCTACATTTAAATTTTTAGCTTTCAGCGCTTCTAATAATTTTTCGGAGTTTGTCCCAGGATCTACCAAAATCTTTTTATTTTCAGTTTCAATTAGAGCTGCTGTGGGACTGGCTGTATACGATCCATCGTCATTGGGATGAGCGTAGCCTTCAACTAAAACCGTTACTTTATTCATGGCAATATTAGCTCACCTGTCAGACCGTAAGGCAATTGTTTGTATTCATCTGCCACGACATCCACTACCCATTTCAAATCCTTATCCAATCGGTTTCTCTTTATTCTCATACTGAGTACACAATTCACTATAAATACCGATTTTCTTTTCTCTATTTTTCCAGTCGATATTTTGCAAAATATGATCGGAATCCTGTGTTGATGAGGAGTATGCTACCCAGCCTGTTTCCATTAATTTCTGGTCTATCCAAGTCCTGCCTGACCAGACGGAGGCTACTTTCCGACCAAAGGTATCATTGGTAGCTACATTCAGCGTCACCTTTTTCCCCAATATTATTTTTTCCAGGGCTTCTTTGGCTTGTTCGCCGCCGCAATTTGTCAATTCAGGGGCATCAATTGTTTTGAAATAAATTCCAGCCGCCAAAGCTGCTGCCCCTACTGCTCCAACCAAAATCTTCTTGTTCATAATTTTTGCGGAGCTGACGGGATTCGAACCCGCGACCTACGCCTTGACAAGGCGCCGCGCTAACCAGCTGCGCTACAGCTCCAGATGATTTATTTTAACAAATATTTTTGAAATGTGTTATATTTGCCACAAACCTCTGCCCTGGAAAGGAGAATAAATATGAAAGACTTTTTGAAAAAGTTTAAACTCAATTTTAGTCTAAACGAACAAACCATGAGCATGATTTTGGGAGCTGTAGTTGTCCTTCTGGTCGGAGGATTACTATTTAATTATCTCAAAACAGCTAAAAACCCAAGTGTAACTGACCAGGCCAATGTCTCATCCTCTGCTACCGAATCAGCCAATCTGACTACTGAAACCAAGACCGTAGCTGTAGGAACCGAATATGTAGTCAAACCAGGTGATTCCTTGTGGAAAATTGCCGCTGAACAAACCGGCTCCGGTTACAACTGGGTCAAGCTCTACCAGCTAAATAAATCCGTGGTGGGCCAAAATCCCAATCTCATCTATCCCGGACAGAAATTTGTATTAAAATAGATGGGTGCGGTGGTAGTTCAGTGGTAGAATGTCTCCTTCCCCCGCCTGCCATGCCTGAGCGAGTGGGATTAGTACAGTGGTAGTACGTCTGCTTCCCAAGCAGAAGATGCGAGTCCGATTCTCGTATCCCACTCAGTCTGGTGATGGCGGGCAGGCAAGGAAAAGAAGCGGGTTCAAATCCGATCCACCGCTCAATGGAAATGGAAATTGTTGGAAATTTTATTCTACTATTGATATTGACTTTCATCTTTATAAAACATAAATTGGTATATAATGCCTACAACGCAAATAATGAGAGATGATTTTACGGTAAAATTTGATGGTCAGTTGCACCAAGTAGACGTAAACACACTTATTGAGTCACTCCTAAGTACATCTTCAGTCATCCAAGAAATAAACAAAGAACTAAATCCAAACAATAAAATTGAAATAAAAATCGTCGCACTAACCCCTGGCAGTTTTGAGGTAAAATACATGATTGATGGTGCCCTAGCGGTTCTTCCTCTTATTCCACAGTTGTTGAATCGTGATAATCTTGAATACGCAAAATTAGTAATAGATGTATTGATCCAGTTATTTAACCTAAAGAAAATATTGGGAGATCATGAACCTACAAATGTCATCGAGATCGAAAATAATCAAACTAAAGTTGAAGGGGTGAATGGAAATGTAATAGTCTACAACTTTACTTACCATAATATTTACAGCAAAAACCAGACTATACACGATTCGTTGAGCAAGGGGTTTGAAGCATTGCAAGATGATCCTAATATTACAGGACTTCAAATACAGAGAAATAATGGAGTTATTTTTGAAGCAAGTAAAACCGAGTTTGATCTATTAGCAACCAAAAGAATCATTAAGAATGAACAAACAAGAGAAAAAATAGATGAAATTGCAAACCTAAATATTTTTAAGCTGGTATTTGATTCTAGGTTTAAATGGGAATTTTATTATCTGGGAAACAAAATTTCTGCATATATTACTGACAAAGAATTCTTTGAAGAAATAGATAGAGACGAAAGGTTTGGTAAGGGTGATATTCTGATAGTCAAACTAAAAATTTACCAGATATTCGATCCGACTGTAGCAACCTATGTTAACGAATCATATGAAATACTCGAGGTAAAACAGCACATTCCAAAATCAGAAGTTAGACAAGAAAGATTTGTAGAAAATTGACACTAGGTAGGTTTAATTTTACACAACCGAGCGCTAGATATTGGGAGTTTGTAACCATGAATTAAACTCATTCAATGCCATAGCCCGCATTGAACATTTATTTTTTTCGGCATCAGTTATCTCGGCAAAAGTCTTGTCAAAGCCTTCTGGAATAAATATCGGATCCCAGCCAAAACCATTATCGCCAAGAGCTTTATCACTTATAAAACCCTCAATATGGATTTCATAAAATCGTTTATATATGGTCCTGGAAGACCATGGAGAGCAGAAAAAGATAGTGAAACATCCTCGACAAGTATTGGCTTTTGTAATTTTGCATAATAACCTCGCGCTTTTTGAACTGCCACTTTGACAGGATCCAACGATTGAATTTCTTCTATAAATTGTCCCCTTATGAAAAAAATATCAGTCAATATCTGGAGCCCTGGCTCTCTGTCAGTAAAAATCATCGAGACTCTGAGAATGCGGTTGTAGATATTGACCAAGCCAAAAGAGTCGAGAGAGCTGGAGCCAATTGTCTGTTTGTCGGAATCGGCGGTGGAGGCAGGTGTGTGACTGGCCTGAATTGGTATGGAAATTGTGATCTGACCTCTTCTGGCCGATTTCAAGTGAATTCACATTGAGCCCTCTGTCAGAATCGAACTGACATCGGTGGTTTACGATACCACTGCTTTACCATTAAGCTAAAAGGGCACTTCGATTGCACTCAGTGTTATAATTCTAACAGAATGTACCGGAGTAGATTGCAAAGATTGGAAGAAAAGCGCGATATGCGTGTTGCTACTTTAGTTTTGGGAGTGATAATTATTTTAATGTTAGTGCTTGGCTTTGCCGGTTTCAAGTTTCTACCCAAACTTGTAAATATGCTCTCCAATTCCAACCGTGTAAATACCGACAAAAACGACCTAATTCCACCACCACCACCCGCCCTTAATTTATCCTATTCAGCTACCAACAGTGCTACGATAGATTTAAACGGTCAATCCGAACCGGAATCCCGAGTTTATCTGACTCAAAATGGCGAATCCAAGGGAAATCAGACAACCCAATCCAACGGTTTGTTTATCTTTCCTGAAATTAATCTTGTAGGGGGAAACAATTTATTTAAATTGGTAGCCATGGACTCGGCCGGTAATCAAAGCCCATCATCAGTTGTCTATACTGTGGAATACTTGTCCAAAACTCCTGAAATAAACATTGAATCTCCCCAAGATGGTCAAACTGTCACATCCAAAAAATTAAATATCAAGGGTTCTACTAACCCTCAAAGCAAATTATTAATTAACGGTCGATGGATTCAGTTGGGAATCACCGGCACCTTTGAAACATCCATAAATTTGAATGTTGGCGAAAATAGCATATCATTTCTGGTTAGCGACAAAGCCGGCAACGAAACAAAAAAAGAAATCAAGGTTTTTTTGGAATAAGCAGCGCTATCCAAAGCATTATGGCAGGATAAAACAGGCTGTTTAAAAACATTGAGTGTACAAAAATAGTAACAAGGGAGGTGCTTAGTAACAAATTATTCATTCCTAATTGCCAAATACTCTTAAGATATTTTAGATAAAACAAGAAACCAACTATTCCGGTAGTAGCTAAAACAAGAAGCAGTGACGAATCGGCTCCGGCTCCGGCATGACTATCGTTACTTGCTTTCTGGGCATATCTGTAAGTATTAAATCCGACCCCGAAAATGGGATTGTCACTAAATATCTGCCAGGCTTTTCTCCAACTTTCAACTCTAGCCCATATTGTGCTAGTGCGCTCTAGTTTAACTCCCTCTCCACTTGAATATCGAGGCAATATCAAAATGGTCAGTCCCAAAATTAAAATTGAAAATACACCATATCTCCAGTTTTGTTTCTGATAAGAAATCCATGTGAAGGCCGTGAAAAAAGCCAAATAACTGGCTCTGGAATAGGTCAAAGCCAAGGCAATGTAGACGATTAACCACCAAGCTTTATTATAGTTGTTTAGGACAATGAAAACCAAAGTCAGTACCAATATCAGTCCCGTAAATCCCGGATCTAACAGGGTTCCTACTATCCTATAATAATGTGGATCCCAATTCCAGTATTCCAGAAACCGTAGGTCTGGCACAAAAACATACTGACTAATTCCCAGTACTGCGATGCCAATACCTATAATTGGTAAAACTTTAATTGATTGAATTGTCACGCCCGCTAAACTAGCATAAACTATCCATCTGAGTAAATACATTGCTCCAATAACAACTTGGGCGTACTCAAACTTTAATAATGCCATGAATAAAGATATTACTCCTACAATAGTAAACCCTATAATAGATTTGAGTAATATATTTCTTCTATCTAGGATCTTGGGTAACATAAATATCCACATGAGTCCGACTATAACATCAAGTGGTGAAACATATGAAAACTTATATAGATTACCCGCCAGAAAGGCTACTATCAGCAGTAAATTCATACAAAGCAATGGCAACCGCCTCGGCAATATTTAGTGAATCAATGTCGGAGCTAATTTTAATTTTTAGCTTAGTTTGACACATGGCCTTCGCTTGAGGTGTCAAGCCTCTGCCTTCGTGTCCCAACCATAAATTCCATGAAGGTGGATATTGGAAGTTAGATGTTAGAAGTTGGGAGTCTGTATCTAGTGATAGAGCGACGTTATTTGAGTAACTCAAAATATTTAGGTCATCAATTAGAACAATGTTCATGCCAAAGATGGCTCCCATGCTGGCACGGACCACTTCTGGTGAAAAAGGGTCTACAGTCTTTCCTACCAAATAAATATTCTTGACACCAAAACCGAGAGCTGTGCGCATGATTGTCCCCAAGTTTCCGGCATATTGAGTATTCTCGAGTACCAGTCCTGATCCAGCCAAAAGTTTGTCCTTTTGAGACTTTATCTTGACTACCGCTCCGATACCCTGAATATCTCCTTTGTAGGCTAGCTTTTCGTAGACGGCGTGGCCTACGAGAAGCCTCTTTTCTTTGGGAACAGCATGGATAACCGAGTGTTTAAATTCGGTATCTAATTTGTCTGCCAAATAAACCAGAGTGTCTATCTCCCAACCTTTTTTGATAGCCTGATCTACAAAATTAACCCCATCCACCCAAAACAAACCACTACCCCAGCGGGCTGAGCGGTCTTTTGATAATTTAATTAGCTGGTGTTTGTCCATGTGGTATTCCTTTATACAGTAAATATAGCTTTCCTGCCACTAGAAACATATAAAAACTCATAAGCATAGCATGAACAAAGCCGGCTGTACCGTCCAAAAATCCAAATCTGCAAATATACAAATAAACAAATCGGTAAATGGAACCAAAAACTATTTCCAATATATTGGTTTTCCTACCATTTTTATAAAATTCATTGGCCTTGAGCGTCGAGTAATTATTGATATGCTTCAAAAATTCCACTACCGTCTGGTGTGGATAGTGAGAGAGTTCACCCACCAATTTTTCAATTCTGCCATCTACTTCCCATCTCTCGTGAACTTCACCCAACCATTGACCTGCTCCCCGGCGGGCCAGCCGAAGTAACCAGACATTACCCACATCTCCATATTTAAACTTATGATTCCAAATGTGGTCCACCCTCTGGACTAAATATCCGTTGGCGTCATTCTTTTTGACTGCCTCCTGAATGCTATCTCCTAGCTCCTGATTGACAATTTCATCCGCGTCTACAAACAATATCCAATTTGATTTAATTTGCTCAATCGCCCAATTTCTTTGACTACTGAAATCCTGCATCTTACATCCCACAACCCTTACCCCCAATTTCTTGGCAATTTTGACGGTGTTGTCTACCGACCCGTCATCCACCACCACAATCTCATCACAAAATCTCAAAGACTCAATGCACTTCTCAATATTCTTCTCTTCATTTTTGGTTAATATTATGGCTGTCAACATGGTCTAAGACTATTTTAACAAAGAAACCAAAGAATATTAGACCGGGAATAAATAATACTACCCGGTAGGCATCCGATGCTAAGCCTGTACCACCAAAACCTTCAAACAAGTGCTTGATGATCCAGATAAAGATTCCCAGAGTTTGGGTGGGACCAGATATGATAAATGGCAAGATTCCAAGTATAAATCCAAAGATACTTTTTTTGTTTAGTCTAAGTAGCAGCAATGGCCAGAAAATAAAAGTCAATAGATGCAACTGATATAGTAAACCCAAAAATAAACCAGCCAAAAAATCTCTGTGTTTAATCAAACTTAGCAAAAATATGACTTCAAATAAGGGAATGGGCGAAGTGTGATAGGGAGTAATGGAGTGCGTTCTCCACCATGGAATCAATGCAAAAAGAAAAATGCTTAGTAGAGCGGTTCGCTTATTAAACAACTTGGAAATTAGATAATAGAAATTAGGGAATAAAAATAAGTTAATAAATATAATGAATACTACCGGGGAAAGAGGGTGAAAGTTTGATAACCAGAATGCCGGTATGACCATGTAGGTCCAAAGCGGACCCTGATGCAGCCAGACGATACTGGATGTAATCCCCAAAAGGGGAAACTTGCCTAATAGTAATGCATTCCTAGCAGCTGAGTAAAACCAGCCAATATCATCAAAGTAGGGAATGACTTGCCAGAGCATATTTAAACACCTCCAAATACTTGGAACCAATAATATCAAAGGTATAATTTTCATTAAATCTCTTGATTCCACCTTTGGGTGGATGTTCCAGCATTTTTACAATGCCTTCGGCCAGGTCATCCACAAGTATTCCACAAGAATCGTCAATAATCTCCGGAGCAGTGCCGCGATCATACGCCACGACCGGAACATTTTGGCTCATAGCTTCGAGCATTACGAGCCCAAATCCTTCCAATGGCCAAACCGATGGAAAGACCAAGACACTGGCTTTGGCTATTTCACTTACTGCGTCCTCAACATAACCAACTACTTCAACATTTTTACAAGGCGTTAACTTAAGATCCCCTTCTCCAATAATTTTTAGTTTTGCTTCAGGAAACTTTTTCAATACTCTCGGCCATGCTTCTATCAATAAATCCTGTCCTTTGCCTTTTTCCAAGCGCGAAACACAAACTACAGAATAATTTTTAATTTTTAATTTATAATTTTTAATATCGATAGCGCAGGGTATAATCCTGATCTTGGCTGTGGGAATATGAGTGATTGCTGTATTAGCTTTGTAGGTATGTTGAGTGGGCATAATAACTACATCCGGCATCCAGCTGACCAGCCGATACAATAATTTTGGCAGGCCAAAAAACTTTTTAAAGATACTTGCCAAAGATCCAAATTCCACCCAAACGACCGGTTTACCAGCTAATTTTGCCATTGGCGTAATCAAAATCTTTTCTATAAACCCTGTCATATAAATCAGGTCGAAGTCTATAAACATTATTTTCAGATATTGCCATATTCCATATGGCAATAATAATATCGCTTTAAATAAGCCCTTCCAATCGCCGATAATGTCTAAAATCACGGGAATTTTATGAGCCCCGCCCAACATTTCGTTAAACCTATCGTTGGTCGTATATGATTCAATCTTTATATTCTGCTTCTTTAACCAATTGAACAATCCAATATTAAATGTCTCGGCACCTCCTATACCCAGAGTTTGATTGATAAATAAGATTTTTCGGAGATTTACACAAAAATTCGTTTTCTCAAACTCAAATTCATAATTAGTATCTATAGAAGTTTCCGAAACTAGTTTCAGATTATGCAATCGGCATAATATACTAAATTCTTTTGAAGAATATCCCGCCTTGTGCGCGCCCCAAATACCGGTATGAAATGTATTGCCATATAAATATAAATTCCGGGTGTCATGATCATCAGCAAATTTGTCAAAAATTGCGTCTATATTGGGTATTCTCACAAACAATTGTCCGCCCACTTTCAAAGTTCTCGATATTTCACTCAAGGTGGAGAGTAATTGCTCACGAGTCAAATGCTCCAACACATCTTGAGCCACGATTTCCTCAATTGAATTGTCCTTAAATGGCAATTTTTGAGAAATGTCGCAAACCACATCAACCCCCCGGCTTTTGATGACATCTACATTGATATATCCAAGACGGATATCTGCTCCACAACCCAGATTTAATTTCATAAAGACTTAAATGATTTGTTGGCCAAATAAATTGCCACCGGCAGAGACAGGACGGCTCCAAAAGTGGCAGCCATGGCTGCTCCCATTATTCCCCACATTTTGACGGCCGGAATTATCGTTATTAACAATCCCAAAGTACCGGTCAATATGATCAGTGTCACATACTTCTGCTGTTTTTGGGCCATAAAGACAGCATTAAATGAATAGGCCATCCCCCGGGCCATACCCAAAAAAGCCAATATTCTCAATACCGGAACCGCTTCCAGCCAAGCAGTGCCAAATAAAATTAATATTATAGGTCTGGCAAATAGCCAAATTGTAAGTCCTAGAAAAATCGTCATCATATTTACCGTGATTACCGTCTTGATGACAGCGTTTTTGAGATTTTTTCCGCCATTACTCATCTGGGAAAATACCGGGAAAGTGGCTCGGTAAAAGACATCCACGATTTCCGAAACTGGTGTGGTAGAAACTTTGTAAGCATATTGATAAACTCCCAACGGTGCTTCACCCAATAATTTGCCTACAACTATATTGTCACTTTGAGTAAATAAATAATCGAGTAAACCAAATCCCGCTACCCATTTTCCGCGTGAGAAGATTTCTTTGGAAAACATTAAATTAAAATTGGCTTTTGGCTTCGGAGAAATAAAAACCCAAGACAAAATCACTTCAAAAAGTGCAGAGGCGATCAGTCCCCAGACCAGACCAACGGGCGAGCGGGTATACCAAGATACTAATATACTGACCCCGGCTTCTAAAGCAAAAATAGATCCTCTCAGGACAAATTCTCTCCCGAATTGCAATTCTTTGAGAAATTTTATTATTGCCGGATTGATAAAACCTCTTATAACCGGAGCCAAAGACAATAAATATAAGAGATTTAAAGAGTCCGGAGAATTGAAAAATGTACTGATCCGGGGAGCCATAACTATAATCAATACAGCGATTATCAAACCGCGGACAATAGAAAGAATCCAGGCTGTATCAAGATACTTATCAATTTTGTCTTTTTCCTGCATCAAAAATACATTAATGCCTGTCTCGGTAGCTATTTCCAGAAGACCTAGGACCATAGTGACTATCCCAAACACTCCCAGAGAGGCTTTAGTCAGAATCCGGGCTAGAATAGCCATGCGCAAGATAGTAATTAGGCGCAAAACGCCCCGTAAAGCGGCTGTCCAGGAAAGTCCGTTTTTCATTTTTTGGGCCGGGACAGAAGTCCCATGACAGTACCAAAGATAACCATCATATCTGCAGTCAATTGTATCACCGGTAACCAATAAAATGCCCGCCAGTCGCGTACATATTTATAACTTTTCAACACAGACCAAATTATATAAAATACCGCCAATAATCCAAACCATGTATTTACAAAAACCAAAAAGAAAAAAAGATAATATCGCAAAATAAGAAACTTGACTTTTGGCCGCATAATGCCGGCATAAATATCAGAAACCGCAAACTTGAGAAACATCCAGGCAGCCGATTTCAAATTTTTTCTTGGATACCAGCCGACAATTGCATCCTTGGCAAAACCAATCTTTATTCCAGCTTTTTTGAGCCTGTTGGCAAATTCGAAATCCTCACTGGTGTCAAGCAAGGGATCAAATCCCCCCATTTTTAAAAACAATTCTCTTTTTATCGCCATTGACCGAGTAGACGGAAGAAACTCTGATCCAATTCTATCAGGCATCACCAAAACGTAGGGAACTAAACATTTCTCAAATATATTTTGAGGAAGACCACGATAAAATCCTGCGACAACGCCAGCTTTTACTTTTAACAATTCTTTTAGCCAATCTTTCTCCGGCACGCAACCCGCATCAGTAAAAGCAATAATATCCCCTTTTGCTGCTGCAACCCCAATATTTCGTCCTTCAGACCTATTATATTTTCCCGAAATTACTTTAATACCTCTGCAAAGCTTCACTGTATTATCAGTGGAACCACCATCTACAACAATAATTTCAGCTGACGACTTACGAAGCACATCCAATAATTTTTTAATTGTTTTCTCCTCATTGAGAACTGTGATTACGATACTCACTTTTGCCATAATTTTTCATAAATATCCGCGATCCGGTCCCATGTAGGAACTTTGTAGCCCAGATTATTAAATGGTGTCATATTCAGATAATCATATTTTAGCGGATTATCATAATAAGCATAGACCTGCGTATTTTGACTCATGGCTTCTAATATAGCCAAGTATCCATTGACAAAGGCATATTTGTATTTGTAAAAATATTTACTGGCATTTGGGTCGCTGGTAAATACATCTAATTTTACTTTCATTTTATGAGCTAGCTTTTTGTAAAATTCCAAATCTTTACCATCTTTTCCCACAAATATAGCGTCTTTTTTGGAAAATCTTCGCGTTATTTGTTTTTCTGCGGCGCCATAAATTATAAAATCAGCTTTGGTATAATAATATTTCCGGATAAATTCACCGACACAAATATTGCCATCGGCCATCCATTCACTAATCTTTCTGACCACAATATTTTTCCAAGGCACAGGGTAGACACCCTCCCATCCATGGAAAGTGACAAAAGTCCAAATCCAAAAAAAGACATCGTGAATATGTACAACATCTGCCCAATCAAACAATCTTTTGTATTTCCAGATATTCCTCCATATTTCCCATTTGTCTGTCCCCACTTCTTTTTCTGTCAAATATTTAATTTCATGTTTTTTCGCCAGTTCCCTGGTAATCATATGAACATGTTTTTCAACGCCTCCAATATGCGGCCACTTATATCTCATCAAAAACAATATTTTCATAATTTTTGGGCAATAACTTGCAAATCAGATTCTCCAAATAAACCAACAGTTAGCATATCAATATACGACACAATATTAATCATTGGACCCCTGATAAATCTTATAATCCAGCCAAAACCATTTAAATTAAAAAGTGAATTTCTTAAAATACCCTCTCTCTTATATAGACTAATTATCTTTAGACCAGATAACTTGATCTTTTTAAGCAATTCTTCTTCTGTATAGCGTCTTAAATGACCAACTCGTTTGTCAAACTTATTTAATAATCCCATTTTATATAGCGGTGCATTAATAGACGGTGTAGTTATTATGATTAACCCATTATCATTTAACAAATTAGCCAACTCCCGAATCAACTCAACATCTGCATCAACGTGTTCTATAACCTCAGAACAAATAATCAAATCAAACTTAAGCTTTTTTATTTTTTGTGGGACTTTCCCTGAGCAGATAAAATCAATGTAATTCAAATTAAATTGAGTTGAGTTTTGTTTACACATTTTTATAACATTTTCGGAAATATCCACTCCAACGACAGATATTTTTTTTTTTTTTTTCATTAATCATTCCAATGATATCTCTATAAACATAATTAGATTCGTCGATAATTCTTTTTTGAAGTCTGGTTTGTTTATGAAATATATTGTAGTCAGTTTTCATTCTCATTAATTATACCTTGACAAAGACGATTTGTTTATGTCTTAATAGTAGTAGTGAAAATTAAAGTAATTTGCATTTCTATTTTGCTGTTTTTCCATGGTACTCTGGCCACAATATTAGCTTCGTCGGAACCATTTTCTAGCTGGTCGAGCATAAAGACTCTTCCATATACGTACGCAAACACTCAATTAAGCATAGATAGCAATAGATTATTTACTTATGGTGCGACAGTTCAACTGGGCGATAGTAGAAGTTATGTAAAATCGGTTGACATAAACAATGATGGATCATTAGGTAACATCAATTCTGACTCTGCAAATATGATCGAAAAATCAATTTGGCATTCATCTGTTACCAAAGATCATTTTGTCTATATATTGGGTGGAACAACAGAAAACTCACCTGGACAACCATATTCTGTTGGATCGACATACTTTGGGCAAATATTAAACAATAAGATTTTAAGTTGGACATCTGGTCCGAATTTAAATGGTGGAAGAAGAATATCATTGGGCTCTGCAGTGAGAGTGAATGATAAGATTTATCTATTGGGTGGTGCTACCTGGACAAATGGAGGTAGTCCAGTTGTATCGTCTGATATTTTTGTATCTACTATAAATCCAGATGGGTCTTTGTCCTCTTGGAGTTATGCCAACAAATCGATGCCCACATCACTTTTTGAACACGGCGCTGTAACTATCGGAAATAAAATTATTTTAGTCGGTGGATCTATCGTTTCCAACTCTTCCGGTACAAATAAAGTCTGGTCAATTATCGTAAATTCCGATGGGTCATTAAACGATTGGCAAACGGAAAACAATTTACCTTTCACTTCCAGAAGAGCCATGATAACTATTGCCAATGGATATTTGGTTCACGCTGGAGGTGTTGTCGATGGAAATATTTCAAATCAAGTTTGGTATACCAGTATCGATAGTTCAGGAAATTTAGGTAGCTGGGCCACTCCCACCCCAACTCCCACACCACTAACCCCAGTCATCGTCTTGCCCGGCATGGGGGGAAGCTGGAATTATGAAGCCCTGGTACATAATACGGCCGTTGCTGACAGCAGCTGGTCGCTGACGCCATTGGTAACTGTCTATGACGGCTTGATTACCACTCTCAAGAATTCCGGATACACAGACGGCACCGATTTGTGGGTTTATTATTATGACTGGCGCAAAAGTATATCGGATACAGCCAGCAATTTGGCAAGCTTTATAACCAGCAAAAATCTGACTAGTGTCAATCTGCTCGGCCATAGTCAAGGAGGATTAATTGCCAGACTCTATGCCCAAAACAATCCTGCCAAAATAAATAAATTGATAACTATTGCCAGCCCGCATGCGGGCGCGCTTCCCGCTTTCAAAATTTGGGAAGGGGCAGACTTTTCTGACCTGCCATCCTGGCAAAGTCTGCTGGTTAAGCTTTATTTAAGATTGAACCGTAAATCCTACGCCAATGATGTGACCACAATCCAAAGCAAGTTTCCTAATCTCCAAAATATATTGCCAACCTTTGAATATTTTAATTCCGGTACCGGCACTAAAAGCAATTTTTTAAGTACTCTGACAAATACTTCTTTATATACAATTTCTGGTACCAATCTGAATACGCCAAAAACATATACTGTCACTGCCCGCGGTACATTTGATAAATTGCTGGGCAGATGGGCAAACGGCAAACCGATTGGTGTAACCAACGCCCCGGGTGATGGCACCGTCCTTCTGACCAGTGGCCAAATTACTAATTCTCTGGAAAATTCAGCTCAAGATAATCAAGATCACCAAGCTCTTGTTTCTAATTCCACTACTCTGGCTAAAATCCAAAGTATCTTGGGCATTTCTGGTACAGTTTCTACATCCACCCAGTCATCACTAGCCAACGCTCTGATAGTGACCGTTGCCTCGCCTGTAAATTTTACGGTCACAATTCCCACTAACTCGACCCTGACACCAACTGATAATTTATTGATTGTCAATAACCCATCTGACGGAAATTATACGGTGAATATTACCCCGAGTGGTGCGGGCGGAGCATATATAGTTTATTTTGGTAAAATCAAGGATACTGATTGGGCCTGGGAAGAAGCTTCCGGAAATATAACCAGTGGAACAAACACTCATGTTTTCGGATTACAAATGTCCCAAGCCGGTCTTGGGTCAAATCCCCTGACCAACGCGCTATCCCATACCAATGATGCCTTGGCGGCAGTCGGCAGTAATGCAATTCTCAAGCAAGATGTCTTGCGCATTAGAAGCTATGTCAATGATCTAAATATTGCGGCGGCCAATAATATATCAGGCTTTGATTTGCGAGCCGGCAGATTATTTTCAGCTGTTGACACACTGACAAATAAAGCCAAAAATACTAGCGTGACTGAATCCATGAGACTTCTGAAGAGTGATGTCGAACAATTAAGAGGCGACAGGTTTGGGAACTAAACTGGTTTGATTATTTCCATTGTTGATAAATCTGGAGAATTTTTAAGCATTGCTATTAGTGATTTACCTATGTGATAGCCCAAATTAACTGGAACTGCGTTACCTATTTGCCTGTATTTTGAAGACATTGACCCAGAAAAATCCCATTCGTCGGGGAAGGTTTGTATTCTCGCATATTCACGAACAGTTAGCGGTCGAGTTTCTATTGGGTGACATCTCTCGGTTTGTTTTTGAGCCGGAGCGCATGTCAATGTCAATGACGGTTCATCAAAAGATAATCTTCTCGCCATACCAGTTTTTCCACCACCCAAATAATAACTTCTACCCATATATTCTTTTTGAATATCGAGAGGAAGATCTTTCCAGTAACCCCCTGGGGGGACTAAATTTAGAATTTCACTTTTTCGTTTTGGATATTTTTGACCATCTGATTTTGGAACCCCGATTAATGCTTCACGTATAGAAATATAATAATCTTTCTCTTTAGGTACGAGCAAAGGAAAACTAAGGTCGTTTCTTACGGCAATAATGATCAATCTCTCTCTTTTTTGAGGAACATCTAAATATTGCGATCGTAAAACCTTGTAGCCAACGCGGTAACCAATCTCGTTAAGCTTTTTGAGCATAGTATCCAATGTTCGGCCTTGATCATGTTTTAATAGTCCTTTTACATTTTCACCAACGGCGACTTTCGGCATTGTTTCCTGGATTGCTCTGGCAAACTCAAAAAATAATGTCCCTCTTGTCTCACCAAAACCCATTCCTTTGCCAGCATAACTGAATGACTGACAAGGAAACCCCCCTTCTATAATATCAACTTTATCTTTCCATGGCTTAAAATCTATATTTCGGATATCATCTTCAAGAAGATTCCAGCGAGGTCTATTATATCGAATGGTTTCACATGCATTTTTGTCAAGTTCAACCGCTAATTCATGCACAAGACCGGCATTTTCGAGACCCAAAGCAGTTCCTCCAGCACCAGTGAATAACTCTATTATATTAAAATTAGTCTTTTTGGTAGATTTTAATATTTTAAATCCATTGGAACTACTCCCACCATGTAATTTCTTTTTCACCCTCTCGGCTTCGTTGTAATTAAATAGTCTATAATTATTTTC
The DNA here is from genome assembly GCA_016219445.1 of Candidatus Amesbacteria bacterium. Classification (GTDB taxonomy): domain Bacteria; phylum Patescibacteriota; class Microgenomatia; order CAZETR01; family Amesbacteraceae; genus JACRNA01. The sequence goes on along the minus strand of JACRNA010000013.1, from coordinate 21,835 downwards.
TGATCGCCTGGATTTTATTAAACCAGATTTTTCCCATCGCCGTATTGTATCTGCTGAGACTGATAACTTTTTGGCAACTTCTGTGACGGTAAGATTATTGTTCATAATATGAGCATATCATAACCCTTACATAATGCAATGGTTATTTTGTGGTAATGGTTTACATTCTAACTTAAAGGGGTAAAATAGCCTTATGACTGATCTAGAACGGAAAGAAATACTTAAAAAGGCAAAAATATTTTTTAAAAATTCAATCATTTTAAAACATGTTTCTAAATTATCATCACTAAGTAAACTTTCAACATATAATTACAATCCCTATCTGATTAAATATTTAGCTATTTTCCTCTCTGGAAAATACGATTACGACAGTATTGCTAAAGTGCTTTTATACCCAAGGGTGTTGGGAACATCAATTAGCACAAGTTTTGGATCAAATATTCAAAAATTTATATCTGGTGTGCTTGGAAAGTACGGCAGCTCTACATTGGGAATCGACATCGAGTTTATCGACAAGAAAGATGGACGAAAAAAATATTGCCAACTAAAATCTGGACCAGAAACGATAAACAAAGACGATGTCGTAACTATTTCAAACCATTTTAATACGATTAAAAATTTAGCAAAAACGAATAATCTGGACTTGAGAGTCAATGACCTGGTGGTCGGAGTACTGTATGGAAATAAATCAGATTTAAGCACATTTTACAAAACTTTACAAAAGACGTATGAAGTAATACCCGGGCAGGAATTTTGGGAACGATTAACTGGAGACAAGTTATTTTATAAAGATCTCATAAACGCTTTTGCAGAAGTTACAAGCACTGCGGGCGGTCATAAAAAACTTAAACAGACTCTAAAGGATTTAGCGGCCAGTATTAAACATTCTGGTGTATTTATGTGAGATATGATCATAATAGGTATTGATCCGGGGATAGCCAGAGTGGGATGGGGAGTGCTGAAAACTCAAATGACAAATCCACAAATAACAAATTATGGTTGTTTTGGGACAGCAAAAACCGATAATCTGGAGACTCGGTTACTGGCAATTTCAGAATTCCTAAAAAAATTATTTGAAGAATATAAACCCAATTGTGTGGCGGTCGAACAACTGTATTTTGCCTCCAATGCCAAGACGGCAATCACGGTCGGCCAAGCCAGGGGTGTCATAATTTTAACGGCATCTCAAGTCCATATTGAGACTTTTGATTACACACCTCTGCAAGTAAAATTAGCCATCACCGGCTACGGAAAAGCGGATAAAAATCAAGTTCAGCAAATGGTCAAAAATATCTTGAAACTAAAGGAGATCCCCAGGCCTGATGACGCGGCGGACGCTTTGGCTATTGCACTTACCCACGCTTTCTCTTATAAACTACATCAGAAAAAACAAAATATATGATCGGCTATATTCAAGGTGAAATCAAATATACAAATATTGATTCAATTCTTGTGCTCGTCAATAACATCGGCTACAAGGTCTATGTGGCAAAATTGTTTCCGGTCGGGTCTCAAATTGAATTATATATTCATACCCATGTCCGTGAAGACTCACTGGATCTATATGGATTTGCCAATCCCAGTGAATTACAAATGTTTGAATGGTTAATATCTGTGTCGGGTATCGGACCTAAGACTGCGCTTTTGACCATGGCTCAAGGTGCTGCCAAAATTGGCAAGGCAATTGCTACAGCTGATGTCGGTTTTTTTACCCAAATCCCGAGACTCGGCAAGAAAAATGCTCAAAAAATAATAATTGAATTGAAAAATAAAATAGGCGGCCTGACTGATCTGAATTTGTCGCAAGACGAACCAACAACTGAAGCAATCTTGGCATTACAATCAATGGGGTACACCCAATCCGAAGCCCAAAGAGCGATAAATATTGTAGGACAAGACGAAAGTGTGGCAGAAACAGTCAGAAAAGTCCTCAAATATTATGGACGATGAAGAACAATTATTAGTGTCCCTGAGAGCCCAGATATGGGACGAGTTTGTGGGCCAGCAAAAAATCAAAGAGTCTCTGAATATTGCGATTAAAGCCGCAAAACACCGCAAAGAAGCCATGGAACATACCCTACTTTATGGTCCACCCGGATTGGGAAAAACTACGCTCTCGCATTTAATTGCCAAAGAAATGGGGGTAAACATTAAGGTGACATCTGGTCCGGCAATAGAACGGGCGGGAGATTTGGCCGCAATTCTCACCAATCTGGAACCCCATGATATTTTATTTATTGACGAGATTCATAGGCTGAGTAAAGTCGTGGAGGAGACGCTCTATCCGGCTATGGAGGATTTTGCTTTGGATATAATAATTGGCAAGGGACCTTCAGCCAAGACACTCCGTCTGGATCTACCACATATTACAATAATCGGCGCCACAACCAGAATTGGAATGATATCAGCTCCGCTGCGGGACCGCTTTGGCATTGTCCACCGATTGTCTTATTATTCACCGGAAGAATTATCCCAAGTGATTTTAAATGCGGCCCAAAAATTACAAGTCAAAATTTCTCCGGATTTATCTTTGCAGCTGGCCATCAGATCTCGGGGTACTCCAAGAATTGCTCTAAAATTATTAAAAAGAGTCCGCGATTATGCCCAAGTCCATGAATCCGGAATCGTCACTGACTTGGTCTTGCAAAAAACACTGGAGCTGGTTGAAGTAGACCATCAAGGTCTTGACGATTCTGACCGCCGCGTTTTAATTACTATTATCGAAAAATTTGGCGGCGGACCGGTGGGTATAGAAACTCTTGCTGCGTCACTTTCTGAAGATGTGGGAACTATCGAAGAAGTCATCGAACCCTATCTGATGCAACTAGGCTTCCTTGTCCGCACTCCCCGTGGCCGGACCGTCACTCCTCTGGCTTTAAAGCATTTGAACAAATAAAGAATTATTGCTAAGACATTATAATCGCGGCCGCGATATTCGTGTATTAACTTTTAATATTGTTCCACCAAAAGAGTCAGAGCAAAATATAATATTTTCATCATGTGGGTGGACGATGAGGGACTTGAACCCCCGGCCTCTCGAATGTGAATCGAACGCTCTAGCCAGCTGAGCTAATCGTCCTTTTTGGTCTGGACAAATTTTAACATAGTGGTCATAATAAAGAATATGATGCGAAGTGGATTTGCTATTCTCGAGGCTCTTCAGCCTGTAGTCATGGCATTTGCGGTCTTTATGATGATCTATCTCTTTTTGTTTCAGCCTCACAAAGTGGACGGTAACTCAATGTATCCTCGGTTTCACAACAAAGAATATATTTTGACCGATAAATTTTCCTATAATACCGGCTCTCCAAAAAGGGGTGAGGTCATTGTCTTTCATGCTCCACCCCCTGCTAACAGTGATTATATAAAGCGAATTGTGGGTATGCCTGATGAAACAATTATGCTGAAAGATGGATATGTTTTTATTAATGATAAAAAATTACCGGAAATATATTTACCTGAGGGTTTATTGACAAACCAAAAATCATTTTTGAGAAACAATGTTCCCTACAAAATCCCACCGGGCTACTATATGGCTTTCGGAGATAATCGCAATTACAGTTCTGATTCCCGTGAATTTGGTCCTGTCTCACGCAAATCAATTGTCGGCAAAGCTTGGATTAGATATTGGCCTCCATCTGCAATGGGTTTAATTCCTCACGAAGATTATTCGACTATTCCTTTATAAATCTTTTGCAATCTACTTTCTGTTTCTTCAAGATCGCCTTTTAGAACCAATGTAATTCTGGTTTCGACTCGAGACCTTGAAAGTTTGACTTGAGTAGTTCCCATTGAGACCAATACTTTTTCAATAGCATCGCGCATTCGGTCTACCTCTTCGGAAATAATATGTGGAGCAGGACCGACTCCCAAGCCCTTTGGCGCATTTCCCATTTGTGATCTCATTCTTCGAGCCAAATCTTCGGTTCGTCTGACTGAGGCATGCTCTTTTAATACTATCTTGTAAGCCTCCACCATGGCTTTTGTGTCCTCAATTGCAGCCAATGCTCTTGCATGTCCTTCAGTAATCAGGCCTGTCAATAATCCGTCTTTTAGAGCGTCTGGTAATTCGAGCAAGCGTAATGAATTACTGACATAGGACGGGCTTTTTCCAACACGGGTTGCTATTTCATTATTTTGCAAAGCAAATTCTTCCATGAGTCTTCTAAATGCTTTGGCTCTGTCTATCGGATTTAAGTCAGATCTTTGGACATTTTCGACTATTGCCATTTCTAGCATACCTTGAGGTGAGGTTTCTTTGATTATTGTAGGTACTGTCTTCAGCCCTGCCAGTTTTGACGCCCGCCAACGACGCTCACCTGCAATTATTTGATATCCAGCTGGAGTCTTGGCAATGACTAGTGGCTCCAATATTCCATGTGCACGGATAGAATCGACAAGGTCTACCAATGATTCTGGGGAAACTGTACCGCGAGGTTGCAACGGATTTGGTTGAAGTTGATTAATGTCGAGATTAATGACTTGTTGGTTGTCCATTATACTACGGTTACAAATTGTCGACCCAAGCGACGAATAAATTTAATAACACCCTCTTTAATAGCGTAGAGGGTATAATCACGTCCCGTTTTTACACCATTACCTGCATGAAACGTACTGCCTTTTTGACGAACTAGAATATTTCCGACTTTTACTTTTTCCCCACCAAACAACTTAACACCCAAACGTTTTCCTCTTCTATTTCCTTGTTGTCTCGTGGCTCCGCCAGTTTTCGTATGCGCCATTTTATAAATTTACTATTATTTTCACAATCTGTCAAGACCTATGTGAAAATTTAATTCTTTCTATAGATAATTTAGTATATTTTGCTCTAAAACCAATTACTCTCCTGTGTCTAGTTTTGGCTTTGAATGTCGCGACTCTCAATTTATCACCCTTAGTTTCACCCAAAACTTTTGTCTTGACAGAGGCGCCTTTGACTTCAGGATCACCCACAACTACATTATCCCCATCAATAATCATCAAGATCTTGGTCACACCTTGTCCCGAATCTACTTCCAGAATATCGCCTTCGGAAATCAGGTATTGTGACTTACCTATTAATACTACAGCTTGCATGTGCCAAATTATACCTGTTTGTTGCCTATTTGGGAAGAGATAGACTGCAAGATGCCAAAAGTGATCATCAAAGCCACGATTGACGAACCTCCGTATGACAAAAAAGGCAAGGTAATACCCGTCACTGGGGCAAGCCCTATATTCATCCCGATATTGACAAATATCTGGAATGTAAGCATACTTAATACTCCTTGTACAAACAAAATATCGGGTTGATTTGTGGCGAGTTTTGACAAAATATAAATTCGCCACAAAATAACAAAGTAGAGAATCAAGATCAAAATACTTCCTGCAAACCCTAGTTCTTCTGCTGTAGTCGCAAATATAAAATCGGTATGATGCTCTGGTAAGAATCGTAACTGTGACTGCGTTCCTCGCCCCAATCCCCTTCCCCATATGCCACCGGATCCAACTGCAATGACAGACTGAATGACATGATATCCATTATTTAGTGGGTCTGAATAGGGATTGAAGAAAGAAGTCAGGCGTTCTTTTTGATATCCATGCAGAAATAATTGTGCTGTGAGCCCCACAATTATCAAGGATCCAAAAACCCAAGGAAGTACTTTTTTAAATGAGTACCGCGAGACAAACATAAAAAATACCCCCGATAATAAAACAAGCATTGAACCCAAGTCTGGCTGTCTCCAGATCATAAATAGCGGGAGCAAAACTAACCAAGAGTACCACTTACGAAGACCCATGGCTACAAATATTAGTAAGATTGGTTTGACTATTTCGGAAGTCTGGACAAGAACTGGACCCAGTGAAATCCATCTGTACGAGCCACGGACATAATTTCCAAAGACAATCGGCAAAATTAATAAAACAATTGACAATATAAATCCCCATGCCCAAAAGGCCATAAATATTTTGTAGTCAATGCTTGAAACAATAAGCCAGGTAACTATCCCTACACTTACAAAACTCATCTGAACCCAGAAGACATTTAGTGTAGTACTTCTCAATATCAAAAGGCTTATTGAAAGTAAAAACAGTACCGGTAATATTAACCACCAATCAATTCTTTTCATCCTACCAATTGTACTTCAAATTCTGATCCCACATTTAAGTTTTCAGCCAATGTCTGACGGCGAAGTTCTAATTTATATTTATCATCTAGATCTTCAGTAATTGTCAAATCAATTTTTTGATCAAGCCTTGCCCCCAATTCTTTGCGTTTATCTTGAATCTGCCGCATCAGTTCTCGCAATTTCCCTTCAGCGATAAGCTCGTCATCTAATTTTGTGTCTAATTCGACGGTAAGTTCCAAAATTTTATTAAATTCAATTTCTTTAATATTTAATTCATCCTTTATTAATTGATACAGTTCTTCACCCAGCCCTTTGCACTTAGCACTTAGCACTATTTTTCGTAATGGTTGACGAACTTTAATATTAGCAAGTTTTCTCTGAGCCAATCCCAATTCCACAATTTTCCTGACTAATTTCATTTCTTCAATCAATTGGATATCGGAGTTATTTATTTTTTGGAACTCTGGCCATGTTGACAAATGAACCGATTCTTCACCTGTCAAATTTTTGTAAATTTCTTCTGTCATGTAGGGCATAAAAGGAGCCATCAGTTGGGAAAGAATTGTGAGTAGTGTGTAGAGAGTGGAGTGACAAGCCGTTTTATCATCATTATCAAGAGCCGTGGATCCTACACGGTCGCGTGATCTACGGACGTACCAAAGTGATATATCGCTTACCAAATCTTCAATAGCATGAGTTGCAGAAAAAGCATCAAAGTTATCAAGTGATAAAGTTACCAGTTTAATCGTTTGATTTAACCTAGCTAAGATCCACAGATCCAAAATTTTCAATTTAGAATTTTCAATTTTCAATTTCGGATCAAATTGATCTAGGTTTGCGTATGTGACAAAGAAGTTGTAGACATTCCAAAAAATCAGATGAAATTGACGCCTCGTTTCATCGGCTTTTTTGAATCCAAATCTCATTATGTCAGAAGCACCAAGCTTTGAATACATCCATCGCATCACATCAGAGCCTATGGTATCTGCTGCTTGATTAAATTCAATGGCATTCCCCCAGGACTTATGCATCGGACGTCCATCTTCCCCGACCACACTTTCAAAGCCAAATATATTTTTTGAGGGTAATTCTCTTTTCAATACTGTACTCATCACTATAAGCGAATAAAACCAGTTTTTAAATTGACCTGGAAAACACTCTGTAATAAAATCAGCTGGAAACCAATCATCCGGCATAGTTGATAAAGATACAATTCCGGCATCTAACCACACATTGCCTACATCATTAATTCTATTCACCATTTCTCCACATTTCGCACATTTTATTTTTACCTCATCAATCCAAGGCTTGTGTGGAGTATTACCTTCAAATTTATCGAAACCCAGTACAGCTCGTAGCTTTAATTCTTCTCGACCACCAATTACTTCAAAATTCCCACATTTTGTACACTCATAAATTGGTAAAGCTAACCCCCAGTACCGGTTCTTTTTGGAAATCAGCCAATCGTGCATATTTTTTAACCAATCTAATTCACGTTCCATCCCAAAATCCGGTAGCCAATGAATTTTTTTAGTGACCTTTACCATCTGCTGCCTGAGAGTTTTACCCGTATCATCTTTTGTATCCATAGCTATGTACCACTCGTCCGCTACCTTCCAGACAAGCTCGGTGCCACAACGCCAACAACCGGGATATCTGTGTTTATAATGTTCAGTACGCAATGCCCAGTGCTCAGATTTTAAATAATCCAAAATCAATTCAGGATGCTTTTTTGCATTTTTCCCAGACAAAAAACCCATGGTATCAAAATAGTCAGCATTATCAGCTATAACCGGAATCATTGGCAAATCAAACTTACGACCCAACTTGAAGTCTTCTTCACCAGCAGAAACAGCTGTATGTACCAAACCTGTTCCTTCTCCTGTAGTAATTGGCATTATCTGATTATCAGTTGCAATGATTGTATGAAACTTTGGATCAGAGGAAACTTCTAATACAGCCGGTAAATTATCGAAGGGTCCTTGATATTTTAGACCAACAAGTTCTTTACCGAGACATTTTTTGACGATTTCAGCTTTATCAAACAATCTTTCTACAGCTCCTAATGCTACCCACATGTTTTCGACCAATGCATACTCCAGTTTTTCATCTACTGCAACTGCAATATTGGCAGGAATTGTCCATGGGGTAGTCGTCCAAATCAATAAATACTCGTTTTCTCTCTCAACAATTGGCAATTTGAGATATACAGATTCATGAACGGTTTCTTTATATGTCTCGGTCAATATTTCATGCTGGGATATTGCTGTCTCACACCTGGGACACCAAGGGATAGATTCATGACCTTTGTAAAGCCAACCTTTCTCATGACAAACCTTGAGGAATTTCCATATTGCATAATTATTTTCATCAGACATGGTAAAGTATGAATTATCCCAATCCATAAAGTTTCCCAGTCTCTTTGTCTGCTCTGTCTGGATAGCAGAATATTTCAATACACGCTCTTTGCATTTGTTTACAAAATTGGCTACACCATAGGTTTCGATATCTTTTTTGGATTTGAATCCTAGTTCTTTTTCTACTTCAACCTCTATCCACAGTCCTTGGCAATCAAATCCATTTTGATACCGGCCGGCGTCCCCCTTCATGGTGTGATATTTTTGCCATAGGTCCTTATATGTGCGTCCACGGGCATGATGAACCCCCATAGGATTGTTGGCTGTAATCGGTCCATCCAGAAAACTAAACTTAGACTTAGACTTGTTATTCTTGGCCAAATATTTACTGACGATTCCGCTTTCATACCACCAAACCAAAAGCTTCTTTTCTATTTCCACAAAATCCACATTTTGTACCACTGCCTTAAACATTGTTTAATTCTACCAGTTTAACGCTTTTGTCTCAAGAAGGCGGGAATGTCCCAGGAATCATGAGACGGTGAAGTATCTGAGGGATTCAAATCCACGGTATCCTGATCTTCTGGAACATCAGCATCTTTATGTTCGACTTTTTCGACTACTGGTCTTTTTTCACTAACCAATCCCGTCATTTGAATCTGAGGACGGTTGCGGCTGACCAAATTGGATAATCTTGCCCGTGTCTCATCAAAACCGGTAGCAATGACGGTAATTTTCATCTGATCGACCATTTTGTCCACAATGGCAGCACCAAAAATAATGTTGGCATCAGCGTCAGCCGCCTCAGCTATAATTTTGGCTGCTTCGTCGACCTCGGTCATGGTCATATCTGGTCCACCTGTCACAGTAAACAAGACACCTTTGGCACCTTCAATTGAAACTTCAAGAAGCGGAGAAGAAATAGCAGCTCTGGCCGCCATTTGAGCTCGATTGTCTCCTACTCCATTCCCAATTCCCATCAGGGATGATCCGGCATCTTTCATGATAGCTTTGACATCGGCAAAATCGACATTTATTAGTCCTGGCTGGGTGATAATGTCTGAAATTCCCTGAACCCCTTGGGTGAGGACCGAGTCTGCAATTCTAAAGGCTTCAAGCAGTGTCATCTTGCGATCGACTACATCAAGAAGTCTTTGATTTGGAATGACAATAAGCGTATCTACTTTACCTTTGAGGGCTTCTACTCCATCTTCGGCATTGACCATGCGCCTGGCTCCTTCAAAGGCAAATGGTTTGGTAACAATGGCTACAGTCAATGCACCAAGTTCTCGGGCAATCTCAGCAATGACTGGGGCAGCTCCAGTCCCCGTCCCACCACCCATTCCGGCTGTAATAAAGACCATATCCGAATCGACCAAATATTCTTTGATCTTTTCGCGGGACTCTTCTGCCGCTTGTGCTCCGACCTCAGGATTGCCCCCTGCCCCCAAGCCCCGTGTCAGATTATCACCAATTTGAAGCTTGGTAGCGGCGAGATTTGTCAGTAAGACTTGGGCATCGGTATTGACCGCAATAAATTCGACACCACCTATCGTCTGAGAATTGATCATCGAGTTTAGAGCGTTGCCACCGCCACCACCCACACCAATTACCTTTATTTTTGCGAGCCTGCCTACGTCTGGTTTTACTAATGCCATAAATATAAATTAAACTTTGGGCAGGAGATAGTGCTGATTGTATCAGCCAAGTTTACGGTAGTAAAGACTTAAGTAAATCCCCCAGTTTTCCAAGACTACTTTTTAGGGGCATTTTGTCCATCCAACCAGCACTACTACTTCCGCTTTCCATATCCCGACTTCCAAATCGAAGTAAGCCTACACTTGAGGCGAAAGCCGGACTTTCTATTTCATCAATCAAACCGGTAACTCCAGTCGGATACCCGACTCTAACTGGGATCGATAGTATTCGCTTTGCGCTTTCGACTGCGCCTACTGTCATTGATCCTCCACCACACAAGACCAGACCTGCCGGAGTAAGACCTGCCAAGTTTGTTTTTTTCAGTTCGGCCCCGATTACCTGAAATATTTCATTGAGACGGGGTCTGATAATGCCCTCAACCAATGTCCTATATGAGATAGTCTTAATTTCTTCTGGTAGTTCCAAAGAAGATATGTCCACATCTTCATCCTTGTCTTTTATATTTATTTTTTCCAAAAAGACTTTTATTTTTTCTGCACTTTCTAATGAAATTCTAAGTCCAATAGCCAAATCGTTTGTAACATTTTTGGCGCCTACCGGCAAGACTGCCGAATAAGACAGAGATCCTTCTAGGAATACTGCAATATCGGTCGTACCAGAACCTATATCTACTAATACTACGCCCAGTTCACGTTCTGTATCTGTAAGGACTGCTTCACTGGATGCAAGCCCGGCAAATACTAATGAACTTATATCGCATCCAACTTCAGAGATACACTTTTGGAGATTTTTGATAGCTGTCGTTGATCCAGTGACAATATGGGTTCCGGCTTCCAGTCGGACACCGGTCATACCAATCGGATCTTTTATACCCTCTTGCCCGTCGACTGTAAAAGTTCTGGGAATAACATGCAATATTTCAATTGCTGCCGGAAGAGAAATCGCTCTGGCAGCATCCAATACTCTTCTGACATCCTCCGAGTTTATTTCCCCATGTGGTTCACTGACTGCTACGACACCCTGGCTATTTTGGGATGAGATATGCGCCCCATCGACGGAAATATAAACTTTAGAAAGATTGAATCCTGCCATTCGTTCGGCTGCTTCTACTGAGCTAGTGATAGTAGTTACTGCTTCATCTATATTTACAACTTGTCCCTTTCGGATTCCTCTTGAAGGCACCGACGATACGCCCACCACATGAACTTTATCTGGACTATCCTCTCGAAGTTGCCCCAAGAGGGTCACTATTTTGGAGCTTCCGACGTCGATTGCTGCTATTAATCTATTTTTGGCCATAAGTGATGATTGGTGATTTAAATCTCATATCTATAATTTTGGGCGATTCACCTGTTATTTTACTTCGATTTAAAATCGATTGTAAAGTAGTCTCCCAATTTTCTTTGGGGTTCTCAATATCCAAGATTATGGTGAGACCTGGTGATAGAGTAGCAGTAAGCACACCTTTTTGCAAATCTGAATTTGGTAGGACGGGTGCGAGAGCTGACAATTTTGTCAAATATAAATCTGTGGGATTTGATAAAACGATCTTTTTTTGTACATTTTTTGCAGGCATCGTCAGTAATTTTCCAATCACAAACGAAACAATCAGTATGGCAAATACACTTGTGATAATTATTTTTTTCATGCTCCAAATTCCGTTTCTATAAGCTTGACCATTCTCTCACTTGAGTCAGAAACCAAAACCATCTTTTGTGGTTTAAGCAGCCGCGCTTGGGCAATAGCAGCATTGAGTGAGGAAGAATTGAGCTTGTCTTGGGCCAATATTATGGCGTTGCCAGATTCTTCTAGTAATTTTGCGTTTAAATATTGTTCATTGTGAGAAACCCAAGGAATAGGAATCAAGACACATTTTTGGGTCAAAAAACCCAATTCATAAATTATATGTGCGCCAGACCTGGATATGACGATACTGGCATCTACCAAAGCCTGGGCTTGATCAGAGGCCTTCAAATACTCGACACATTTATAACCTGTTAATTTAATTTGTCGGGCAGTCTGCCAATCGCCATACTCGGTATTGTTTCCCACTTGGTGAAGAATATCATATTTTTTAAGTAACTTTGGCAACGCTTCGAATACCACTCTATTTATAGTGACGGCTCCTTGTTTTCCACCAGTAATAAAAAGTAGTGGTTTTTTTAAAAGTCTTTTTTTGGCTTCTAAAATTTCCATACGCAATGGTAATCCCACGACGATTCCCTTATCTCCTGGCCAGGTTAATGCAACTTTTTTTACAAATCTGGAAATAACCTTGTTTGCCCAGCCTTGGGTAATCGTCTGTTCATGAGTGATACTCGGAATTCCAAGGAGCCAACCTATTATTACTGTTGGTACGGCCAAATAACCACCAAAAGAAACAATGCCTGTAGGTTTAGCTTTCATCAACAAATAAAATGCTTGTATAAATCCCCATGGAATTCTGATCAGTTTCAAGGGATTATAAGTTTTGTAAAATTTTCCAGCCAATAAATCGTGAAATTCAATACCAGCTTCTGTCACTTCTTTGTATTCGACCGAATCAGAAGTATCATTCCACATACTGTGCCGGTGACCAAACCAAACAATCCTCCAGCCTTTTCTTTTCAAAATCTTGGCCACTTCCAAAGCGCCCGTATGATGCCCCCCAGTAAACACCAGTGTCTTCATGCCTATACTATTATACAGATGTTATAATTCACTAATGGTAGGGGAATCATCTAAGGGACAAGAATTAGTCGATGCAAGCCGACTCATCCAAGCAAGTATTGGAACTGGTGATTCAGAAACTAAAGAGATCGGTTGGAAAAGACTTAGAAATTTATTTTTGGGGGGGGAAATGCAAAAGAATTTATGATTCTCTCGCAAAAAACCCACCACCAGACGATAAATCTACGAATGATTAGAGTAAAATGGTTATTTCTCTAACTGCCTCTTAAAAAAAGGTCTCCCACCTCGGAGGTGGGATACTAACTAGAATTTCTGGCGACGTTTATTAGAAGTCCCATGCCGGACATGAGGAAAATAAGAGAAGAGCCACCGTAAGAGATAAAGGGTAAGGGAATACCAGTCAGAGGAACGAGTGCTGTCATGGCAGCAATATTGATAATAAACTGCCAGCCAACCCAGGAAGAAATACCTACTGCAACAAGGCTCTCAAATTTATTCTTGGCGTTTTGGGAAGTTTTTAGACCTAGATATATCAGAGTCATAAAAGTTCCAATCAAAGTAATACCACCTACCAGACCCATCTCTTCTGCAAAGACGGCAAATATCGAATCAGTGGTCACTTCAGGCAAAAATTGGTATTTCTGCTTTGATTGTCCAAATCCCACCCCCCAAATTCCACCAGAACCAATGCCCAACAAGGCCTGACGGATATGATAAGAATTTCCCTGTGGGTCAGATGACACATCCAAGAAGCTCTTCAATCGGTCAAACCGGTAGGGAAAGACAAGAATGAGAATTATTCCGGCAATTACTGAAATTGGCACCAACCAATAAAATAATTTCAAAGTGTGTCCACTCATAAAATACATTGTCATACTGACTAGAAATATAATTATGGCAGTTCCCATATCAGGCTCCAGCATTACCAAGCCCAATACTCCAAATACTACATAAATAAAATATTTAACTTGAAAATCACTTTTTGTAAACAGCCGTGCCAGATAAATAATAACTACCAGCTTCGTAAGTTCTGCCGGTTGAAAACTGGCAAAGCCAATACCTATCCATCTTCTAGCGCCAAGTAATTTAGTCCCAATTCCGGGTATTAATACGAGAACTAACATTCCAAGACAACTCAGTATCATAATTTGACCTAATTTTTCCAGTCTTGATAGAGGAAATTTAAGAGATACAAATAAAGCAATTGAACCCAGGACTGCCCAGAGTGCCTGAAACCTCAGATAATACCATTTGTTGCCAAAGTCAGTTGCTGCATCGACAAATGATGCATTTCCCACCATGATTACACCAAATCCTACCAAGATGAAAGTCAATATTAATAGCCAATATCCGGTACGCATATTAAAGCATGGCAAGCCATAGACCAAATATGGCAAAAATAATACTGACAATCCAACCCCGCAGAACAATCTTTGGTTCGGGCCAGCCAATGACCTGTAACCAGTGATGAATCGGAGCCAAGGGAAACAAGCGCCTGCCAAACAATTTAAACCAGATAATTTGAAAGAAACTACTCGCTCCTTCGGCCACAAACACGCCTCCTATGACAAACAAAGCTATTGGCTTACCAAGAAGTAATCCAATGACAGCAAGAGTTGCCCCAAATGCCAAGCCTCCAGCGTTACCAAGCCAAATCCTGGCGGGATAAACGTTAAAATACAAAAAAGCTATGATCGACCCAATCCAAAGCGAGATAAATACTGAAAGTGGTGTATCCAGAAACTGATTAGCCAAAACCCAAAAAGCCAAGAGACAAACAAGAAGTGTCCCCGTCGACAATCCGTCCAAGCCATCGGTAAAATCAAATGAATTGGTAAATATCAAAATAATAAAAGCGGATGCCGGTACATACCAGAAACCCAATTTGAGAATACCGAAATAGGGAATATTTATAATATCAATTTTCAGATTTATCCAGAGCATCAGAGCAACCGTCACCGACAAGATAATTTGTATTATCAATTTATGTCTGATTCTGAGTCCAAAAAATCCAGTTTTGGCAAAACCAAAGATTTTTACCAGATCGTCGTATAGACCAAGGCACCCAAAAGCAATAAAAGTATAGAAAATGATATTTAATTCATCTTTGATTTGAAATGCAGATGTAATATAAAAACCCATTCTGGAAATAATGGGAAATATTGTGAAATACAAGACACTAACGATAAATATTATTAATATACCTCCCCCTATCGGGGTACCGACTTTCTGATTGTGAAGGGTATGGAGCTTTCGAAATTCTTCCGTATCACCCGGCTCAACCAAAGATCGCTCATCCCGTCTTGTAAATCTTTGTCTAAACAAAAAATCTATAAACGGAACTATCGTCACACAAGTGACGATAAAAGCAAACATCAATAAACCTAAGTATATAGCCATAATATTTTCGGTATAAACAGAAGGGCACCAACCAGAACAGATCCAATCGCATATATTAGCATTGCTCCAGCAGATACATCTTTGGCTATCTTGGCAGAAATTTTCCATTCTGTCGTAACCAGGTCTACCACAAATTCGAGAGCGGTATTAATCATTTCGACAACTAGCCCCAAGGTTATCGTCATCGTAAGCGCTATCCATTCCCAATAGTCGAGCTTGAGAAGAATAGCCAAAATTATGGCCAAACCTGCAAAAGTCAAGTGGACTCTAAAATTTGGCTGGGAAATCCATGCGTGCCAAATCCCGTCCCAAGCATGTCTAAACGAAATAGTATGTATTCGCATACAGATTCATTATAACTTAATTTGGAACCAAGCCAAAATAACGGAAAATGTCACGCGATATTTCAAACCACAGAGGAGCTGCCGTCTCCGATCCCCAAGGTGACGTCTTGGGTTCACGAAGTGTCACCAGCATCACAAATTTAGGGTTATCGGCAGGTGCAAAACCCACAAATGAGGCAATTGTCTTGACCTTATCATAGTGCCCCGATACCGGAATTTGTGCCGTGCCGGTCTTACCTGCTACTATAAATCCTGCCGGCTTCGCCCACTTGGCTTCTCCGCGGTCTACGCTATTTATCATCATCTTAGACATTTTTGCAGCCGCAATATTTGAGATAATTTGTTTACCAGCTTTTTGATTTATTTTTTTTCCGGCTATAGAATCTACTACCTTTGGAGTCATTATTATTCCTTTATTTGCTATTGCCCCTACAGCCCGAAGCATTTGGAGAGGAGTGACTGCAATACCTTGACCAAAGGTACTGGCGGATACATCTAATTCATACCATTGATCTTTTGTTCGAAGAGCAGCTCCAGTTTCCTCTTGGAG
Organism: Candidatus Amesbacteria bacterium; assembly: GCA_016219445.1. Classification (GTDB taxonomy): domain Bacteria; phylum Patescibacteriota; class Microgenomatia; order CAZETR01; family Amesbacteraceae; genus JACRNA01. The sequence goes on along the minus strand of JACRNA010000013.1, from coordinate 5,745 downwards.
ATCGATACCTGTCTCTCGTCCAAATCCAAATTTGTCAAAATAAGATAGTAATTTGTCTTTACCGAGTTTTCTGCCTACATATACCATACCGACATTGTCAGAATGCTGAATTACTTCTGTCATTGTACTATCCGGATAATACTTTTCGTTCCAGGTTTTGATCAGAGCATCAGACACTGCTACCGGACCACGGCAGATGGGACATTTTGTGTTCTCGTCAACGACTCCTGCGTCGAGTGCTGAAGCCATCACTATAATCTTAAAAGTACTACCAGGCTCAAATGCATCTGCAATCAAGGGATTGCGATATAGCAAATCTTCACTCTGAGTATAATTGTTTGGATCATAATCTGGCAGACTAACCATAGCCAAAATTCGCCCTGTAGCCGGCTCCATTATCGAAATCGTTCCCGATACTGCTTGATATTTTTCCAAGCCTTTCTTTAGCTTTTCATAAGCTAAAAATTGTAAGGTTCTATCGATCGATGTTTGAAGTTCTGATCCTGGAATATCTGGGACATATTCCTGACCATCCAGTAATATTGGCCTGGAAAATACATCATTTTCACCCACAATTTTACCGGGATGTCCATTTAATTCGCGGTCGTAAAAGCCCTCCAGACCAAAATATCCTTTGGGATTGCCTTCATCGTTTTTTCCCACAAACCCCAATAAGTGAGCACTGACACTGGCTTCCGGATACCAACGATTAATATTCGATTCCCATTCAAGGCCTGGAATTTTTAATTTTTCGATATCCCTTTTTTGGTCATCATTTAAATTATCCAGAAGAGTAAACCAATAGGCTTTTAAATCTGATAATTTATAATATAGATTTGCACTGGCTGTAGAACCTATGAGTGGTAAAAGTCTGGCGTACTCATCACTTTTTTTGGGAAAATATCTGGAATCTACTTGAAGCTTATATTTTTTATACGATGAAGCCAGGACGAAACCATCAGAGGCTACAATATCACCACGGTTACCGGGTATCACTTGAGTGTTTTGTCTTTGGGATTTGGCTGTTTGGGATAGTTCTGAGGCTTTGATAACTTGTAAATATCCCAGTTTAACGACCAATATCCCAGCCAATACTGCAAATGAAAAGTTTAAAATTCTATATCTCCACTTCATGGGATAATTTGGGCAACTGTAGCAGTCCGCCAAAATTCAGTTTTCATAGGTGTCAGACTGTTCTTATCTGCTTGATTCTTTATTTGAGTCAAAGACGATTTGGTATATATTTTTTGCTTTAGGATTTGATTATCTGCCTCCAATTGTAAACGTTCGTTATTTGCTTGCCAGACTTTTTCTCCGTCGTTGGAAATTAGACTGATCAGACTAAATTGTATTAGCAAAAGAACTAAATTAATTACTCCTATTGTAATAAGTTTCTTCATATTTTTTCAAAAGCGCGAAGCTTGCTCCTCCGCTCTCCTTGAATGGATTTTTTGGTTAACGGTAATCCCCAGTTTTCAAATTCATTTTTTACAATCCTGTCTTCCAGTGAATGAAAGCTTATGATTACAGCCCGTCCACCTACTTCCAAAATATTTTTTATCTGGGGAATAACTTGGGTCAATGCTCCCAATTCATCATTAACGGCAATTCTCAAGGCTTGAAACGCTTGCTGTGACCATTTTCCGCAAACTTTGGCTAATTGTCCTGTCGTACTATAAGTTCTGTTTGCTACAATTTTAGAAGCCAATGATCTTGCTCCGGGAATCTCTCCAAAATCTTTCAAGATACTGGCTAACTGACCAACTGTCAACTGATTCACTAATTCGGCTGCTGTCACAGCCGATTCCCCCATTCTCATATCCAATGGTTCCTCTGCTTGAAATGAAAAGCCTCTTTTTGAATCTACAATTTGGTGCATAGACATGCCCAAATCCAATAATACGCCAGAAACAGGAAACCAATTGTATTTAGCGACTATTTCCTCCAAGTGTACAAAATTGGATTTGACTACTATATCTGCGCATTTTTTTGAATTATCAATAGCGTCCTGATCCTGATCTATACCCAAGACCATTCCTCCTCGCGATCTTATTAAGGCCGAATGGCCACCTCCACCCAAAGTGGCATCAATGTATTTTCGATCCTTGCGGACGTTCAAACAATTGACTGCTGATTCCAATAAGACGGGGGTGTGATAGCTACTCATATAAAATCTTTTGGCTGTTCATTAATTTTGGTATTAAATTTCTCAAAGGTAGACATATCCCAGATTTCAATCCGTTCGATTGCTCCTGCGATTACACAATCAGATTTGATTTGAGCAAAGTTTTTCAAATAATCTGGAATTAATATTCTTCCCAAAGAATCAATTTCCACCTCGACTGCCCCGTAACTAAGACTTCTTAAGAAGTTACGTGAATCGGCACGGGTCAGGGGCATTTGATTTAGTTTGTCGATTAATTCCATCCAGGCTGATTTGGGATAGAGAAATAGACAGCCGTCTAAGCCTTGGCTCAAAATTGCACCATTCTCCAGCTGAGGACGAAATTTCTTCGGGACGGAGAGTCGTCCTTTTTCTTCGAGATGATGATTGTGACGGCCTATAAACATACCATTCTATACCACTTCATACCACTATCTACCTTTTTTTCACACGCGTCAAGGCCAAAAAAACACGAAGAATGAGAAAATTAGAAGTTAATTAGCTTTTAGTTCAGAAGATTTTCCGGGAGTAACCTCAAATGGATAAGAAGCAGAGTAGACTGAGCCTCCTTTGGCTTCGCGAAGAGTAAGTTCCATGACAGCGTTTTTTATTTTGGTGTGATATGTAAATTTTCCACTCGATTCACTACCCAATAATTGTTTTTGAGTATAAGTCTTCTTGCCTTTGAGATTTTGTGAGGCATTGACACCAGTCTGGATGACATTGCCTTTGACTGTCGCCTCATAAATCAAATTGTATTCGATTTGCTCAGCATTTATATTTTCGACATTGACCGTTACATAATTTCCGTCGGTACTAAAGTCCAATGAGACAATGGGGTATTTGTCAGAGCTTAGCTGGACTGCTGCAACAGGCTCAGGAGAAGGAGATGGTAGCGGAAGTTGACCTCCATTTTTCTTGGCTACCCATATAACTCCTGCCGAAGTCAACAAGACTATAACTGCAACCAATATTGGCCAAAGATCTTTCACTCTTTTACTTTAGCTTATTTTGAAAATAACTGTCAAGCTGAGAAATATCTACTCGCTCTTGCTTGGTTGTATCTCTGTCTCTTACAGTTACCGAATCTTTCTCATAATCCACCGTTACACACCAAGGCGTTCCAATCTCGTCTTGTGAATAATATCTTTTTCCTATATTTCCCCTGTCATCCCAGACACAAGAGATTTGAGATTTGAGATTGAGATAGAGAGATCGGGCTTTTTTGGTAATTTCCTCCTTGTTTCTAACCAGCGGAAATACGGCAACTTTGTATGGCGCAAGCTTCGGGTTAAGTTTTAGTACTAATCTATCTTTTTCCTCTGTATAAGCGTCCATTAGTAAAAACAAAAATGTACGATCGACTCCTCCAGATGTCTCTACAATCCAAGGAATATATCCCTCATATGTTAAATCTTTCCCTGAATATTCGCTGTGCCGTCCCAAATCCCAATCTTGCCGCCAATGAATACCTTCCATCTCCCGGCCATCAAATTGGATATCAAAAGCCTTTTTTGCATAGTGAACCAGCTTTTCGTGCTGGTAAAAAGTCAGCCGGGATTGATCATTAAATAAGCTTTGATACCATTTCATGCGTTCCGCCTTCCAAAACTCAAACCACTTATCCATTTCCGATGGGTGAGTAAACCACTGTAGATCCCACTGCTCAAATTCCCGCTGTCTAAAAATAAAGTTTCCGGGTGTGACTTCATTTCGGAAAGCTTTTCCGATCTGGACAATTCCAAATGGTATTTTTATACGAGTTGAATCAACCACATTTTTGAAGTCTAAATAAATTGTCTGACATGCCTCACCTCTTAAATATGCCCTAGTTTTCTCGCCTTCAATCACTCCCAGTTCGGTACTCATCAAAATATTAAAGTTTTTAGGATCAGTCAATTCTCCACCACAATCGGGGCAAGTTTTTGTAATAATATCATCAGATTTGAATCGGTGATGACATTTTTTACATTCAGATAGGGGATCGACAAAGCTTTGAACATGCCCCGAGGCTTCCCAGACTTTAGGATGGTCAATAATTGTTCCGTCAATTCCGACAATATTCTCATGCTCGCGGGTAAACCACTTCCACCAAAGTTGTTTCAAGTTATTTTTCATTTCTACTCCGAGCGGTCCATAATCATAAAATCCCTGCAATCCACCGTAGATTTCTGAGTTTGGAAACACAAACCCCCGTCTCTTGCACAAACTCGCAATCTTTTCCATTAAATTATCTTGTTTCATAATTTGATTATGCCATTTTTAGATAAATCTCGCCACCCTAGAAAGGCGAACAATGTTACTTCTTCAGAAACATTGGTACCCATATATAATATGCGTTTGCAGCGGCAGCTGAAATAATTATAACTACCGCTACACACTTGGCAATTTTATATTTGACATTTTCTTTGCGATTACGTTCTAAAATAATTTCTCGCAAAATTAAATCAAAATCTAATTCTTTAGGCATTTCTTGTTCACCTCCTTAGTACTTTAAATAAAGTAGGGACGGAGATGTCTAGGACACCAGCGTGGTTCCACCCAACTTCGGTTTGTGATATATCCACTGCGCAAACCGCTCTCTTTGTCATTAATTTTAGCTCCGGTATTCCACACCTTCACTGCCTAAATTAATGGCTCAGCTCGGAGTTTGTTTCTCAATAAAAAAACTCGCCCCGATAAATTATCGTAAGGGACGAGTACTTCGACTTCGCTCAGTATCGTGGTTCCACCCTAGTTACTTCTTTTTTGGTTCTGTCTTAGGCTCTAGCCTTGCCAGTGGCTTTCATCACCTGTTATTAGTATAACATATACTGTCAAATTTGATAAACTCATTCAATGGGATATTCAACATTTAGCCTCAAAAGGCCACGCCCTTCAAAGTTATCCACAAATTACTTAGTGTATAATGAAATTATGAGTGAGAATCCAACTGATGAAAATCCACTAGATTTACCCATGAGTTCCCCCCGAGCCAGAAGGATCAAACACAATACATACAGATGAAACTATTTTGCCGCAGGAACCAATTTTAAGAAAAATAGGAGAAAGGTTTCATCCTGATTTGGGGCATAGAATATCAGTTGTTTCAGCTAGGCTCGGTAATTATATAGGCAAACTGGCTATTAAAGAACGAGGTAAAAGAACACTAAATACAGAAGAGCAATTACATCCACAAAATCCAATTTCGAAAAATTGATTATTTTAGCATGCGGAGGATTTTGTGGGCATGGAAAAGGCGCTCAGATTGGTAGAATCCCACCTCTCGGGTGGGATTCCATTAATCTATATCTCGCCAAGTTTTTGAATTATTTAGGTATTTATTTCTTTCACCATCAGTTCTTGTATCGTTAGGAGTTAGCATCCAACAAACAATTATCTTTAGTCTGCCAGTATTTGAAATGGATCGAAGGATGCTATATCTTTTGTAGTCACTTATGTGTTAGATAACGATACGTTAGTATGATATACTAACGATCATGCAAATCAAATTACACAAGAACGCCAAGACAACTTACGCAATACGGAAAGAGATTAGAATCTCTTTCCAAAGTATAGCTGTCCTTGCCAGAAAATACAAT
>JACRNA010000012.1 GCA_016219445.1 Candidatus Amesbacteria bacterium | reverse complement strand
ATTGCCGTCATTTTTGATTATTTTTTCATCGTTAAAGCGTTTAAACCTGCGGACGGATATTACAAACTGGATGTATATTTGTATTATGCCCTGACTTTCACTCTCCCTTTGATTGTTGGCTGGCGCAAAAAACCAATGGAAAAATTAGTTAAATAATTTTATGAAGAAAAAAATGAAAAGATTAATAAAAAAACAAAAAGTTTGTAGCCGAGGCCATGCCTATGCAGGAAGTGGCACCTGTCCGGTTTGTTGGCCTGGGCATAAGAAAAGAAGGGTAAATAGCCGATAAATAATACATGCAAATTATGAAATGGGTTTTTTCTTTTGTTGGTACTGCACAAAAATTTTCTGGTTCTGGTGGCTGGGTGTATGTTGCAGTGCCCCAAAAATATACCAAAGAACTCAAGCAGCGGAGACGGGCGTGGGGTATGTATCCCATTACCGCACACGTTGGCGCAACATCGTGGAAAGCCAAACTCATGATAAAGAAAGGCGGCGATTTTTTTGTAGCTCTTAAGGCGACCGTACGAAACAAAGAAAAAATAGCTGTCGGTGATCGGATAACTATTTCTTTTAAGTTAGGATAGTAATGCCATCTCGTTATACATTGCTGATTTAGGTAATTTTTAGTATCATAAAAACACTATGAAAAATTTAATCGTCGAAATCGCACAATTCAAACTCGCGGCGGGCGTTAGTGAAGAAGAATTTTTGAAGGAAGCCGAGGCTGTGCAGGAAAACTTTCTTGAAAAGCAAAGCGGCTACATAGACCGCGAGCTTCTGAAAGACAAAGACAGCCAATGGGTGGATATTCTCCACTGGAACTCAATGGAAGAAGCGCAGAAAGCCGCCGAAGTGATGATGAGCGACCCAGCAACACAGGGCTTCATGCAAAAAATCGATCCTTCAAGCGTGAAGATGCTGCATCTTACTCAAATAAAAAGTTGGTGATTTATCTTATGAAAAAAGGGCTCATCGCAAAATCATCAACTATTATCAAAGCACCCGTCGCAAAAGTCTGGGATGCGCTGACCAATCCCAAAATGATCAAACAGTACATGTTTGGAACAAATGCTGTTTCGGATTGGAAAGTCGGAAGCTCCATCGTGTGGAAGGGTGAATGGCAAGGGAAGTCGTATGAGGACAAAGGCAAAATCCTAAAATTTGAAGAAGAACGAATACTACAATACAGCCATTTCAGCCCGCTCTCGGGAATACCGGATGTGCCGGAAAATTACCATACCGTTACTGTTGAGCTTTCAGGCGATGGCGATAAGACCACCGTTTCTCTCTCGCAAGACGGGAATGCAACCATTGAGGCCCGCGAACATTCCGAAAAGAATTGGAACATGATGCTTGATGGCTTGAAAAAACTTTTGGAGAAATAGAAAACGGCGCGCCAGCTAACGCTGGCACAAATCCAGTCGGCGCGAAAAGCGAGGGCGCGGCGGAAGGGGGGTGTGGGGGGAATTCCGCCGCGCCCGAGCCGGAAGCGAAGCCCCGCCGCCTGCCCGAAGCATTGAGGGCAGAGACAAGCAAAAACATTTTCTTTTCCTTAATTGAAAAAAATTGGAGGTGGCGCGCGAAATCAGAAAACGCAAAGAAAATGTTTTTGCTTGGTACGCGAGCTTTGCGAGCGGCGACGGGGCGGAGCGATTGGTTTCGTTCAGCAATTCTTGATAAAATGAGTTCGAGCCAAACTGTAAAGACACACACGGGTTCGTAGTCCCGACTAAGTCGGGACAGCATCCGCAAAATATGTATCTGTTCAACGAACAACCATTACACTGGAAAGTTAAGTGGATATTGGGAACCTTTGTATTCGAAGTGGTTTAATAGTAAAATTGATGCTAGAAAAGAAGAAATTAGACTTAAAAAATCTAAGAATACAAAGTATTTGAACTGGTACATTCAAAATATGGGTTCGTAGCTCAGTTGGTAGAGCAGCTCGCTCTTAACGAGACGGTCGTGGGTTCGAATCCCACCGAGCCCACTAGAATTATTGGTACTTCTAGCTTACCGTTCCACCTCTTAGGTGGAACATGTTTCCACTCCCGATGTGGAATACAAGCAATAGTACTTCAGGTTTTAATTATCTTCAGGAAACGGAGGTAAAAATTCTTCGCCATCAGTGGGTTTGGTATTGCCAGCTTTGAGCCATTCGACATGATCACAGCCAGTGGCTTTTTTGGATTCACGATCCCAACCAGAGGTACTGCATTTTTTCATTTTCTTGCCAGCCGCTGTCGTATACAAAACCAAGGGTTCAGAGCATTTTGGGCATTTCTCATCCAAAGGTTCGGATGTGCCATTGATCCATTCAATATAATCACAGCCTGTGGCTTTCTTGGCTGAAGCATCCCATCCTCCGGTACTGCATTTTTTCATCTTTTTGCCAAAGCGTGTGATCTGTAAGACTAACGATGCTCCACACTTAGGACATTTCTCGTCAAGCGTTTGTGGTTCTGGAGTAATCCATTTGACATAATCACAACCCTCATTCTTGTGAGTTTCCGCATTCCACCTACCATTACTGCATCGTTGAAGTTTTTTACCAGTCGGTGTTTCGGTAATTTCCGAAAGTGGAGCCTTGCATTTTGGACATAAGTCATTCATGGCTCTATGATATATAATCTATAGCTAATGTCAACGATTAAATTTTTGGGTGCAGCAGGATCAGTCACGGGATCATGTTATCTCGTTACTTCAGAATCTGGAACACAAGTTATGATCGATTGTGGCATGTTTCAAGGATCTCGAGAGTTGCAAAAATTAAATTATGAACCGATTGACGTTGATATTTCAAATCTCAATGGAGTCATTCTGACTCATGCCCACCTGGATCATTCGGGAAGATTGCCAATATTAATAAAAAATGGCTATAAGGAACCAATTTATGCCACTGAAGCCACGATTGATCTAGCCAATCTGGTCTTATTGGATACGGCAAAAATTGCGAGGGAAAATAAAGAGCGTACACCACTTTATAGCGAAACAGATGCTGAATATACAGTCCAAGCCATGACAGCAATCCCATATCATAAAGAAATTAGTATTAAAGATATTAAATTTATTTTAAGAGACGCTGGTCATATCATGGGGTCGTCCAGTATCGAAATGTTTCTGGATGGTAAAAAGGCTGTATTTTCGGGCGATCTCGGCAACTATCCTGAAGATTTGCTAAGAACCACTGAAATGCTAGAGTCTGCGGATACTGTAATAATGGAAGCAACTTATGGTGACAGAACTCATTCTCCTCAAAATATAAAGCAAATCTTGGCCAATGAAATTTCTGCCGTGGAGAAAACAGACGGTACTTTATTAATTCCCTCTTTTTCTATTGAGCGAACTCAGGAACTTTTACATTTAATTGACCATTTAAAGCATGATGGATTGGTTTTGCCCGAAACCCCCGTATACCTAGATAGTCCAATGGCTATTAAGGCCACTGAAATATACAAAAAATATCGAAATTTGTATAGTAAAGAGCTAGGCACTCATGCTCTAAGTGATGACCCTTTTGACTTTCCGGCTCTAAGATTGATCCAGCATGCCAGCGAAAGCCGGAAAATATGGGAGACAAGTGGAGCCAAGGTTATTATTGCAGGTAGTGGAATGTTAAACGGCGGGAGAATTGTCAAACATCTGGAAAATTATATTACCAATCCCACTACAAGATTATTATTTGTCGGATTTCAATCACACGATACTCTCGGAGCCAGACTACTAAATTCCCCCCAAAAGATAAAAATTAAAAGAGTGGAATATGAAGTAAATGCTACTATCAATAAATGTTCTTCTCTTTCTGCCCATGCCGACCAACCAAAATTATTTCAATGGCTCAAATCCATGCAGGGAGTAAAACAAGTGTTTTTGATTCATGCCGAAGATAATTCACGTTTAGCTTTTGCCAATATGATTAATGGCTTCATCCTGCCAAAGCTCCATGATGTACGAAGTCTTTTTTGATATCGAAACAAAACATTGGTTTGACGAGACGGGTAATACCCGTCTCGAGGATCTGGGGGTATCTATTGTCAGTATGTATGTAAGACCAGAGAATAAAATGTATTCTTTTTTTGATCATCAATTTGATCAGATGTGGCGCTACTTTCGTAAGGCAGACAGAATAGTTGGTTTCAATACGCTCAAATTTGATGTCCCAGTACTTGCCCCAATAGCCCCACCGGATTTTCCAACTCTCAACCATTTTGATATTTTTGATGAGATAAAAAAATCAAATAACGGCTTTGCTTCATCGCTAAATTCAATAGCCAGAGGTTGTCTTGGCCGTACCAAAAACGATACCGGAGAAAATGCCACAGTTTATTGGCATCGTGGGGACTCTGAAAGCCTTGGTCTGCTCAAAAAATATTGTGAGATGGATGTGGAATTGACCCGAGATGTCTATGATTACATTGTCACCCACAAATCAGTCAAATACATTGACCGCTGGAATACTCCCCGCGAGGTTTCCCTGAACTTTTCCTATCCAGAAAATTCTGCATTTATCTCCCAACCAAGTTTATTTTAGATTGCATTGAGTAATTTCAGAAAGTTTTTCTAAGGATAATTGGCCCGAGTATCTGACACTATCGGAGGCAATCCAAGTGGGATAGCCCTCGATCTTCTTTTCCAAACACAATCCTGTTTGTTGGGTACATTCGACGTAAGGTACATACTTAAATGAAGCTCCAAATAGTTTCTTCTGGGCTTGGCAATGCGGACACCAATAAGCCCCATACATCGTAAATTTCTTTTCAGATAGACATTTGGCAAACTCATCCAGTTGAGGGTTGGCTTGTTCAGGTCTACTTAATAGAAAAACACCAGCGATAAGTAACAGAGTGACAAGTGACACAGAAATAATAATTATTTTACTATTCACGGCAACAATCAACCATTTTGGTAACCAAATCTTCCATCGTCCATGGTTTGTCAATTTTTTTGACATTCTTGGCATCCACCAATCCAAATTTAATACTCCAAAACAGCGAATATACTTGATAAGCCTGCTGAAAATATTTCTTGTCCTTGGTTTTAGTTCCCACTTCCACAAGACGCATGGTTGCAGCAAGCAGATGTTTTGTGATACACCACGTCTCGCCTTCGTTATTGGGCATGAGTTTGGCTAGCAATTCTTTGCGCATCTCCCGGACTTGATTCATCATCGACAGATAACTATCATTTTTGGTCTTTTGGGAAGTGAAGAAAAAATGTTCTTCCAGAGAAATCAAATTCATGACGGCCAGACTCAAATCCTCATCAGTACTGAGATCCGCTCCTTTTTTATTTTTCAATTCCTCAATCTTTTTTTGAAAATCGTTTTGATTTATCATACCAGAAGTATTATTACACCCAAGATAATCATTATCAAGCCGTCAATCATCCCCAATTTAATCATTTGAGCATTTCTCCATTTACTTACCTTGTCATAAAGATCTTGTCTGCTGGCAAACCAGAGAATAAGCAAAAGGGGTGATACAAATATAAAATTGTAGTAGATGAGATAGAGAAAACCATTGAAAAAAGTGGCTTGATTGTGAAGTAATCCAAGAATAGTCAGATATGGTCCGCCCGTGCAGGGAAATTCATATAGTCCCACCAATATTCCCAAAATTATTGCTGATGGAATTGTCGCTCTCTGGATAAACTTGGCTAATTTTGAGTGACTACTATCTGGCATTTTGAGCTTGATGGGAAACTGGGGATAGTGATGATTGATAATATTGATTGCACCACTGGCAATAATAAAAATAGCTCCAAACTTTCCCAAAAACCGGGGAAAGCCAAAAAACGTAAGAGCCTGTAAAACTCCAAGCCCTATCGAAATATATATTAAATAAATAGCAAAAATATAAGTTAAACCAATTCCGAGAATATTTTTGCGGTCTTTGTTTAGACTAAACAAAAAACCAATAGTAAGTAGAAGTACAGAAATTGCGCATGGATTAATGCTGTCCAATATCGCAGCAATAGTGATTGTCGGCAAAAGCATATTATTTTCGGATCAATGTATTTGTAGTCTGATAATACAGGAAAATGGTTGGCATATCCTCAAGTAAATATTTTTGAAAATCTTTATATAGTAAAAGTCTCTTAGCCTGGTCTGATGTTTTCCTTCCATCCTCCAGTATTTTGTCAATACGCTTGTTATCAAGCCTGGTTATATTGGTAATTTGGGTAGAATGCCAGAGATGATACTGGTCAGGATCAATGGGAATTGCTTGAGCTATGAGTAGCGTCTCAAAGCTTTCGGGTATGACATCTCCTACAATAATTTGGACTTTTATACCAAATTTTTCCCAATCGGACTTTACTAATTCTGCGTCTTTTAAAAAGGCTGGTAAAGTACTGATGGTGATTTGACTTAACTTTTTGACAGCGACTGCCTTAGTTGGGTCATATTCATAAAATTTTACATCCTGATTGTAGGCCCATGATTTGGGTGATATTGGTCCGTAAGAACGAGGGCTCCATCTCTTTTTGTCTACAGCATAAGCAAGTGACTGGCGAGAGGATTTGTCAATACTTGGTGTATTAAACAATAAAACTATATATCTATCGTAGCGGATTGTGGGAATAGTTTCTGTATTTGGCCATTTTTCCAATTCATCGCCCGGAATTTGGTCTGTAAGAATATCTACTTCACCTAGCTTGTAGGCTATCTTTGCCAGATTTTGGGAGACATAAAACCTGTATATTGTCCCATTTGATAATTTCAATTCTTCTAAGTAAAGCCCATTTTTCTTTATTTTTATTACCCTATTGCCTCCTAGACCAATCAATCCAAACTTGAAAGCCGGTCTAGATAACTGCGCAGGAAGTGCTGCATAGGCTTCAGATAAAGTAATGGTCAGAGTAGAATCATTTGGATAGTCTATCGTTGCGTCTTTGAAGGAATAATTTATATCTCTGGACTTCAACCTGGTACCGTCATGCCAAAATAAATCATCTCTCAAATTGAAAATGTAAATTTTACCATCTTCGGATACTGACCAACTCTTTGCTATCCCTGGTAATATTTCTTGTTTTTCTGAAATTGTAGTCAAACCAAAACTAATCTCCTGCTGAATTGATAACGGAATATCCGAAAGTGAGTATCTACCGACAATAGCAATCTTATTTGTGGATCCAAACTTGGGTAATATTTTCAAAACTTTTGGAATAAGCCAAAAAGTGACGACACCCATGATTATACCTGCCAATATAACCCCCCGATATTTGTTCACGAAGGCAACCACTAATCTCAGATGAAAGCGTAGTATACGAAACATCAGGGTAAAAACTGTCCGATTATGGAAAAAACCACAAAAACTACAGCCAAAGCAATAGTTGCTCGAAAGAGGAGAATTTCGACTCCCCGCCTCTGATGATACGAAGTCGGACCCATACTTCGACCAAGCCCTGTCCCTTTGGCCTGTAATAATACACAAACAGATAGTAAAATTCCAACTACTATTTGAATCATCGGTAAAATTTCTTTCATAAATATATTATATACGATCAGTCCTGAAACAGCCAATACAAGAAATGAAATGTGATAGTGATAGTGATGGTAGCAACAACAAATGCCATGAAAGCAGAAAAGTGTATTGGTGGAATAATAATTCCATACAATTTACTACCTGCAAAATCAAAAGAGCGAATTTGCAAATTTGGAATCAGGCGTGTTGCCATAAATAAGGTAACTAAATTGGATACCCAACGAAACATGCCCAGAGTAATAAGATTAATTGGGAGTAACAACAAGTTGATAACCGGCCTTACAAACAGGTTTACCGCAGCTATTACTAAAGCTGCCGTAAGTAGAGTCGATACTCCTCCCACATAGACAATTACACCATTGAGAATCTGAGAAGCCAGATAAATTCCGAGTAGATTTATAGAAACTGTACGGAAAAATAAACGGATCATGATTTAATTGTCGCACTTCTGTGTTTGTGATGCAAACGCCTGCTAAATCTATGGGCTTCGTCACGCAGACTTTGAAGTAATTGCAAGCCGGGATTGGATCTTTCAAGCCTTATTTGATTACCATGAATATCAAATATTATTTCATCTTGCTTGGCTAGCCCAAATGTCGGAATATTCCAGTTTACTATCGACAGTTGTGTCATTCCACCATCCAGAATAATCAGATCAGGCCTGGGCCAATCGATTCTTTCGAGTCTTCTTGTAAGCATTTCTTTCATCATATTGACATCGTTTGGTTCATTTTGGTGAATAGTGAAATGTCTATATTCGCTTGGAGTGATTTGGCCATTGATAGCCACAGTCATAGCACCAGTGGCTGATGTGCCAGAAAGATTGGAAATATCAAACATCTCGATTCTATTCAAATTTCTAATTTCTAATTTCAAATTTCTGATTATTGATTCAAGTGCTTCCTGTCTTTTGTCCTCTACTAGATTTGGATTGACAATATAATCATCGGCCGAGACAGGCTTTAGGAGTAAATAATCTAGATTTCTAATTTTATCTCGGAATTTGGATGCTGACTCAAAATCTTGTGACTTAGAAGCTAAATACATTCCTTCGGTTAAATCTGTCCTGACTTTGGAAAATTCTCCCTGCAAGAGCTTCCTTAATTTACCAATATTTTTTTTGTATTGAATTGGATTGGGATCGCACAAACCAAGATGGGTATAGAGACAAGGTTTTTCGGGGTGGTTGGAAGCACAATATGGGGCAATTTTTCTAAATTGTCTTAAGATACTCTTGGCTATATATCCACTCAAAAAAGGTCCGGCAATCGACCCATCTGCTACGTGATTTACTATTGGCTTCGGATAAGTTGATTTTGTAATGTGAATATAATAGGGGGATTTATCGTCTTTTGAAGCTATATTGTATTTTGGCATGAATTTCTTTATCAATTTCAGTTCCAGCAGAAGGGCTTCTATCTCTGAATTAACTTCGATATATTCAATCGTACTTATTTGGGAAACCAGAATTGCCGTCTTTGAACCTAGATTGACTGGAGAACGAAAATAGGAGCTGACACGGGATTTAAGATTTTTGGCTTTACCTACATAAATTATCTTAGACTGTTTGTCTTTGTAGATGTAGACTCCAGATACGCGAGGCAATAAATCCCAGGAGGATGAGGATAAATGATGAGAAGATGGCGACTGTAGCATGCCAGACAAAATAACTGCTAACTTTGATATTATACGTCAGTTTGGATACACCAGCTTCAAACTCTAGTTTTCTGGTATCAAAGTTTAGATTCCAATTTGGATTGATTTGATAATCAATTTTGTGGGTGGAAAAAGGAGGTAATACATCAACAGCACTAAATTCGACATGATTAATCCTAACACTTGTGCGATATAGTGCATAAGAATTTGGATTCATTATGATTAGCTTTGCACTTGCACCAAGGGGAGCCCATATTTGCCATGGCCATTCGACCTTGAGTTCCAATGGTTTGGCTGGATAGTCTTTAAATTCTCCAAATTTTACATCGACACTTTTTGTCTCATCACCAGGCATTTTATAAAATCCTGCCGATCTAGGTTCTGTATCAGAAACCCCATGACTGACAAAGGCAAAATGATTAAAATCCATCTTTGAAAAATAATCTATTCCTTTGGTAGTCACTTCCCAAGTAGGATCTACTGATATCCAAGTAGATTTGGCAAAATCCCAATATTGTGGCCAAGCATGGAGTACGTCTATGCCTGATAATGAAAGTGGTCTCAATTCTGGATTTGATGTATAAGCAAAACCATTGAGTTCACGGGCAGGAATTCCGGCTGCTCTACTCATAGTAATAAAAAGATCGCTAAACTCAGTACAAAGTGCCGAATCTGGTTTATTTAAAGCTTCTAACGCTCCAGATCTGATTGGTTTTTTTGATTTGTCATACTTGAGAGTTTTGATCACAAATTCATAAATATCTTGTGGCGTCTTATAGGTCTTGGCAAGACTAGAAAATGTCTCGTTGTCACTTGGCCAATAAGTAGTCGGCTTGGTATATTTGGTCAAATCATGATAACCGACACTGGGAATAAATTGAGAGCTTTCCGATAATATATTGGCCCTGCCAGAAACCCTGATTGATTTCTTTTCCTTATTTTTTACTTCATAAAAAGCCCGCCAATTTCCATCAATATCAATAGTAATATTGTCTGGCATGGGTTCGATGTTGTCATAGAATATCCGCTGATAACCAGAATCAGATGGAAGACTAATAGTTTGTGATTTATCAATTGTGTAGGATAAATTAAACTCATAGGTCTGAAAATCGCCAAAAGCAGCCACTACTCCATATTGGGCACCTTGGTTGTGGGTTATGACCATGATTTCACCATTGTTACTCTCGGGATTTGGGCTGGAAAAAGCCAGCCGTCCAAAAGACTTGGGAATAATGACACTCAGTCTATAACTATCTATTTCATCGGCATTGGAAAGTCTGGGAAAACTGACTTCCCATACTTGGCCATTGTGAATGGCAGGTCTGCCTAGATAGCTGAGATGAAACTGATATTTTCGATCCCGTCCGGCTACAGGGTTATTGAAATTTACTTTTATCTTTGTTTGTCCAGACTCAAATATTTCGTCTATTTTCATCTGACCACCATCGTCCCAGGCTTTAATATTCTTTGGTGTATCTCCAGATAAGTTCATCTCGTAATTTTCTGCATACATATATTGGGTGAGATTGGTAATGGTAACAATCTGTTCGACTTGAGAAATTCCGTCCTTATCAAATCGATATGTCACATCCAACCCAACACTAAATTCCTTTTCGGCGGATACACTAAACGGAAATATTATTACAACTAACAAACAAATAATTACTTGTCGCATTATTTTGATTTTAACCCATCTCCTTTACATCCCACCTCGGAGGTGGGAGAATTAATCATGCCATATAGGACAACTCCATTTTCAAACGGATCGTATTATCATGTCTTTAATAGAGGTGTAAATAAGCTCGAAATATATAGCTCCAATCGTGATTACCGTCAAGCATTATTGTCAATGGATTATTACCGTTTCGTGAAGCCTGTAATGAAATTGTCAAAGTTTAAAGAACTCATCGCCACTTCTCAATCCACCATAATTACATCTCAGCTCAATGCCAATACTACTCTTGTAGATATTTTGTGTTTTGTACTAATGCCAAATCATTTTCACTTTTTACTTAAACAGAACACTGATAATGGAATTTCAAGGTTTATTTCTCAATTTTCGAATAGCTATACCCGCTACTACAATACGGCACACAATCGTTCCGGACATCTCTTCCAAGGTCAATTTAAAGCCGTAGAAATAGAATCGGAGGAACAACTGGTTCATGTTTCAAGATATATTCACTTAAACCCATTGGTCTCTGGTTTATCGACAAAGAATACTTTGTCTGATTTTCAGTGGTCGTCATACAAGGATTATTTAATTCATAAATCATATTATGTACAAAGTACTGACATCTTGGCAATATTTAAGTCGTCAAAAAACTATGAAAGCTTTGTGCTTGATCATTCTGACTATGCTCGAGAATTAGAACTAATCAAACATCTAACTCTGGATATTGAGCCATAAGCATCCCACCTCCGAGGTGGGATGCTAAAGTCATGTTAGAAAATAACCTTGGCCTTTGGAGGTCTTGAGAATAGAAGAATCGAGACCAACTGATCGCATCTTTTTTCTTAATCCTTCGATAAGCTTGGTAATGGCGTAAAGGGAAAACTTATCATCCCGATTAGGCCAAAGAACGTCACCAATTGCATCGAAACCGGTCAATTTTCCATTCTTCAATAAATTAAACAATATCTTCTCTTTGGTGGTCAAAATATTTTCCAATATATTATAATTTCTATCTGAGACCGGAGGAAATCCCAGTCTAGTTAAGTACAAATGTGAATCTGCAACGTGTCTTGCTGAAGTATCACTCGTCTTTGTGGGTAAAAACAACTGGGCAAAAATAGTTTTTTGAGCCAGGTATTCGGTTACCGCTTGCCTTTTGTACCAATCGATTTCTCCAATTTCTGATGCATCTCTGAACGCCAGATTGTACAAATTTAGTAATAATAGATGGACAATATTACTTGCTGAAGTATCACTTCGCGAGGACAAAGTAAGCACGTATCCCGATTTTGTAATATTGGGGTGATAGCTGCCAAATGTGCCATAGTCTGTCGGCATGATTATTACTTTTTTGACTTTAGCAATAACCTTTCCCCAATTTAAAAACTCATTACAGAGTTTCCAGAATTTCACTTCACCTTTTCGCCACTCATTTTCCAGCCTTTTATCACTCTTTACCTTTAGCTTTGCCAAGACTTCGTATTCGGCAACTTTTGAATAGGGCTTAGAATAATCAGCGTGCTGATTTTTGGCGATTTCCTGCCAAAATTGTCTTGAATAATTCAGATCGGGAAAATAAACAGACCAAAAATTACCCTTAATGAATACATAAATACTTTCCGGTATAAGAATCCTTAGATTTAGAAACTTGGAAAGGAGTACCTGATGCGACTAGATGACCACCAAGGTCGCCACCTTCGGGGCCAAGATCAATAATCCAATCCGAATTCTTGAGCACATCGAGATTGTGCTCTATGACAACTACTGTATTTCCAGATGATACCAATCTCCTTAAAACAATCAATAATTTTTCCAGATCGGCAAAGTGAAGACCAGTGGTTGGCTCGTCCAAAATATAAAAAGTTTTTCCAGTAGCTCGCTTGGATAACTCACTAGCGAGTTTGACTCTCTGGGCTTCTCCGCCTGACAAAGTCGGGGCTTGCTGACCTAGCCTGATATAACCCAATCCAACATCTACTAAAGTCTGAAGTTTTTCTCTGGCAGGAGGTAGAAATCTAAAGAATTCTAAAGCTTCTTCAACCGTCATAGACAAAACTTCAAAAATATTTTTTCCTTTGTACACAACTTCCAAGGTTTCCGAATTATAGCGTTTGCCACCACAAATTTCACAATTGACATAAACATCTGGTAAAAACTGCATTTCAATCTTGAGTTGTCCTTCACCTTGGCAAGCTTCACATCTGCCTCCCTTGACGTTGAATGAGAACCGGCCAATTCCATAGCCCCTGATTCGAGCTTCTGGAACAAGTGCAAAGAGATCTCGGATATGTGTAAATAAACCTGTATAGGTCGCTGGATTGGATCTCGGAGTCCGACCGATGGGTGATTGGTCAACCATGACTACTTTATTTATATGCTCCAAACCCAACAATTCTTTGTAAGCACCAGGCTTTTCGCGGTGTTCGGGATTGTAGTGCCTGGCCATGGCGTGATAGAGAACATCTGTCAGAAGTGTCGATTTTCCAGAGCCCGAGACACCACTAATAGTGATAAGTTTTCCAAGTGGGAATTTGACATTGATATTTTTGAGATTATTTTGGGTCACACCCTTGATTTCAATAAAATTGTCATTCGTAGTCATACGATTGTCATTCATAGTCATAATTTGCTTTTTGCCGGATAGATATTTTCCTGTCAATGAATTTTTATCTTGCATTACATGCATAGGAGTCCCTTCTGAAATTACTTTGCCACCCAATTCCCCCGCTCCAGGACCAAAATCCACCAGCCAATCGGATTGCTTCATCATGTCTGCGTCGTGCTCGACCACTATTACCGAATTGCCCAAATCTCTAAGTCTCTTCAAGGTATCTATCAACTTTTGATTATCCCGCTGATGAAGTCCAATTGACGGTTCATCGAGTACATACAAAACTCCAGATAATCCTGATCCAATCTGTGAAGCTAGTCTGATCCGCTGTGCTTCACCACCAGACAAAGTGTTTGCCGATCTATTGAGAGTCAAATATCCCAGTCCAACTGAAGTCAAAAACCCCAATCTATCGCCAATTTCCTTTAATATAGGCTTGGAAATAGTCTTTTCTCTATCGCTGAATTTTCCTACATCACCCAGTACTTGTAGAGCACTCAGAATCGATTCGTGTGCAAAATCGACAATATTTTTGTTGTTTATTGTCACCCCCAAGGCTTCTGGCTTAAGTCTCTGACCAAGACATGAGGGACAGATTTCCTTTCTCATATATTTTTCAATTTCAGTTCTCACAAAGTCAGATTGTGTTTCTTTGTATCGCCTTTCCAAATTTGCAATGAATCCCTCAAAACCGTCACCGCCATACAAAATCAACTCTCTATTTTTCTTTGACAATTCACCAATTGGGATTTTGAGGGAAATCCCAAGGGATGCTATTTTCTTGGCAAACCAACCGTCATAAGCAAATGTATTGGCGTAGGGAAGAATACCACCTTCGGAAATAGTCAGTCTGGGATTGAGGATTACCTCAGGATCGATCTTTTGTCTTACTCCCAATCCGGCGCAGACGGAACAAGCCCCATGCGGAGAATTGAAAGAAAATAATCTGGGTTCTATTTCTGGAAGCGATATATTGCAAACAGGGCAGGCAAACTTTTCTGAATAAAGGTGGTCTTCGATATCTTGTGGCTTGTCTTTTACCAAACCTACTACACACAGCCCATCCGATAGTTTAAGTGCTGCTTCTACTGCTTCAAACAATCTCGACTTGATATCGGCTTTTTTGTCAAAAATAAGCTTGTCTATTACCACATCGATTTTGTGCTTATTGTTTTTTAGAATAAACAAATCTTCATCGAGGCCAATTATTTTACCGTCCAATCTGACCTTGCTATAGCCCTTTTGTCTCAAACTACTAAATAAATTTGTAAACTCTCCTTTCCTGTCTTTAATTACTGGTGATAGTATTAATATTCTGACTTGCTTACTAGCTCCTAGTTCCTGACTTACTAGCTCCAATGTTAGTTCTACTATTTGTTGTGCTGACAGGTGGGCAATCTCATGTCCACATTGGGGACAATGAGGATGACCGATTCTGGCAAATAAGAGTCTCAGATAGTCATAAATTTCTGTAACTGTCCCCACAGTCGATCTGGGATTGTGGCTGGTTGATTTTTGATCTATTGAGATCGCAGGTGATAGCCCAACGATCTGATCGACATCCGGCTTGTCCATAATGCCTAAAAATTGCCGGGC
Organism: Candidatus Amesbacteria bacterium; assembly: GCA_016219445.1. GTDB lineage: Bacteria > Patescibacteriota > Microgenomatia > CAZETR01 > Amesbacteraceae > JACRNA01. The sequence continues at coordinate 14,972 of JACRNA010000012.1, read as the reverse complement.
ATAGCTCGACAAGCTCTCGACATACCGCCTTTGCCCCTCGGCATAAATTGTATCAAAAGCCATCGAGCTCTTGCCACTCCCGGATAAACCTGTAAATACTACGAGCTTATTCTTGGGAATCTCCAGGTCAATGTTTTTTAAATTGTGTTCCCGAGCTCCTTTTATCTTGATAAAGTCTTGCATAGCCAGCTCATGACAATCTATTTTATCCGTGTTTCGGGTTTTGTTCAAGAGGAGTATAAAGAAATTTCTTTAATTCTATCTCTAATCTTAGCAGCCAGCTCGAATTCGAGCGATTTGGCTGCCGAATTCATTTGTCGAGTCATGAGCCCAATGAGTTTCATGCGGTCTTCGGGAACCAATTGATTGACTTTAGTCATATCCACATCAGAAGCGTCTAAAATATTCCTGGATTTTAAGATTTGTTTGGGGTCTAGAGCTATGACCTGTTCCTCCACATGTTCCACCATCTTTTCCCGGATAGGTTTGGAAATCGACTGTGGTGTAATATTATTCTCTCTGTTATATTTCATTTGAAAATCACGCCGTCTTTGCACTTCGTCTATTGCGTTCTTCATAGAGTCAGTCACTTTATCGGCGTACATAATCACAGCTCCGTTATCATGCCGAGCCGCCCGACCCATTGTTTGTATCAAACTCGTTCTTGATCTAAGAAATCCCTCTTTGTCTGCATCTAAAATTGCTACTAATGAAACTTCTGGTAAATCTAGGCCTTCACGCAATAAATTGATACCTACTATGACATCATATTTACCGGCTCGTAAATCATCCAAAATATCCAATCGTTCCAATGTATCTAGATCAGAATGTAAATAGTGGACTTTAATTTTTTGCTCATCCAAATAGTTGGCCAAGTCTTCGGCCATTCTTTTGGTCATGGTGGTCACAAGTACTCTTTGATGTTTGGAGGTTCTATCAATAATCTTGACAATCAAATCTTGAATCTGGCCTTTGGTAGGATGAATTTCAACAAGTGGATCAATAAGACCCGTGGGTCTGACAAGCTGCTCTATGACTTTATTTTCTGACATTGATATCTCCCATTCATTGGGTGTGGCTGAAACATAAATGGTTTGGTTCAGACGTCTTTGAAATTCTTCAAATCGCAACGGATGATTATCTAAAGATGATGGTAGTCTAAATCCAAAATCTATAAGTGTCTGTTTACGAGCACGATCGCCATTATACATCCCCCGAATTTGAGGAACGGTAATATGAGATTCATCAATGATGGTCAGATAGTCTTTTGGAAAATAATCCAGTAATGAAAACGGAGCATCCCCGGGCTTTCTTCCGTCAAAATATCGTGAATAATTTTCTATACCATTGACATAGCCCAATTCTTGGATCATTTCCAGATCATAAGTCACTCTTTGCTGAATTCTGTGCGCTTCTAAAATTTTATTTTGGGACTTCAACAAGTCAATTTGAATATCTAAATCGTTTCTAATTTTTTCAAAACTATCTTTGAAACTATTTTTATCAGCCTGAAAATGTTTTGCTGCATAGATTATAATTTTATTGGTTTCTGCAATGACTTCACCTGTGATCGGATTTATACTAGAAATTTTTGTGATTTCATCTCCAGAGGCTTGTATCCTGTATCCCGTATCCTGATAGGCGGGATAAATATCCAACAAATCCCCTCTAACCCGATAGGTTCCCCGGATAAAAGCCATATCATTACGGCTATATTGCAAATCATTCAAACGAAGCAATAACTTCTTGCGGTCCATATTTTCATTAGTTTTTAATTCCAAAATAGATTTGGCATATTCTATCGGAGATCCAAGATTATAAATACAAGATACCGATGCGATCACTATCACGTCTTTTCTAGTCAATAAATTTGTCGTAGCAGCCAGTCTGAGCTTGTCTATCTGATCATTAATATCAGTCTCTTTCTCAATGTAGGTATCACTTTGTGGAATATATGCCTCGGGTTGGTAATAATCATAATATGATACAAAATAGGATACTGCATTATCGGGAAAATAATCTCTAAATTCTTGATATAGCTGAGCGGCCAGCGTCTTGTTGTGTGAAATTATCAAAGTTGGTTTTTGGACGCGCTCGATGACGTTTGCCATAGTAAACGTCTTGCCACTGCCCGTAACACCCATTAATACCTGATTCATAGTCTTAGACTGAATACTTTTGACCAAGTTGTAAATCGCTTCGGGCTGATCGCCAGTGGGTTTGTAGTGACTTTTGAGCTTAAAATTATTCATAGTTGACATTCGGTGAATGTTTGGCTATATTATAAGTATGCCAGTCGTACTATACAAGAGACAAAGACAAATCCTGGATTTTATTACTCAATATATCCAGTCACATGGATATTCCCCAACCCTTGGTGAAATTGCCAAATGCATCAATGTCAGCTCTCTGGCTACTGTTCATGAACATCTCCAGACTCTCATGAACAAAGGTGTCATCAAAAAGAAAACAGGCTCCTCAAGAGGCATTGACATAGCCGATGTCCACATGGCAAGCCTCACCAATACACCACCATCTCTTGAGCTTCCAATATTAGGCTATATTGCCGCAGGCCGGCCAATAATTCCCCACACTGACCCAAATGCCACTCTAAACGTTCCCCATACCATGGTTTCCGGCAAAAAGCGCTCCTTTGTCCTCCAAGTCAGAGGTGACTCGATGGTCGAGGCCGGTATTCTCGATTATGACTATGTGGTCATAGAACAATGTGAAACCGCTATCAATGGCGAAGTGGTCGTAGCTCTACTCGAAAATGGCTTTGCTACTCTCAAGCGCTTCTTCAAAGAAGCTACCCGAATCCGCCTCGAGCCTGCCAATTCTGCCATGTCTCCAATATTCGCTACCAATGTCCGGATCCAAGGACGCGTCGTCGGCGTCATACGCAAGTATTCAACTTAATCTCATAAACCTTTTACAATGCCAGCATGTATGTAGGTCAACCTATAGTATTCGTCCACCTCGGAGGTGGGATATCACCTTATAATATAATTTTGAAAGGCCATTCTTCATTGACATTTAAATTATTGAGTATGTTGGTTTAAGTAACCTTTTGTGTTGGTTGTACTTTAAAAAATGGTCATATGGTAGAGACTAACCGATACCCAGCTACTTCCTCCTAAGATCCTTCACAAAATGTAGTGCGACGGGGATGATCGATGCAACAACTATCAATATAATTATGAGTTCATAGTGGGTTTTGACAAAGGGAATATTGCCAAGAAAATATCCTAAAGACGTAAGTCCAACACCCCAAAGAAGACCACCTAATAAATTGTAGGTCATAAAAGTCTTGTACGGCATATTGGCAGCCCCCGCCACAATCGGAGCAAAAGTCCTGACAAACGGCGCAAAGCGGGCGAGAACTATGGTCTTACTGCCATGTTTCTCATAAAATTCTTGCGCAGCAATCAAATGATGCTTTTTGAAAAATTTGGAATCTTCTCTGGCAAATATCTTTGGTCCCACTTTGTGACCAAACCAATAGCCAACATTGTCTCCTAAGACAGAAGCAGTGAAAGCAACAAGTGACAAAGTAACATAGCCAATAAGTCCACTAGAAGCTAACAACCCAGCGGTAAATAAGAGACTATCTCCAGGGAGAAAAAAACCAAAGAATAAGCCCGATTCTGCAAATACGATTAGGAAAATAGCTAGAAGTGCGAATGGTCCTGCCCACGTCAGGAGGTATAATGAATCAATCATGGGAACATTATACGTGGTAGCGACCCCAATAGGCAATCTGGAAGATATATCTCTGCGTGCTACAAAAATATTGTTAAATGCACAAATTATTGCTTGTGAAGATACTGGGCACACAGGTAATCTAATTAAACTCCTGGGTAATACTAAACCCAAAAGATATATTTCAATTCGTGATTTCAATGAAGCCCAAGTAATAGAAAAAATACTATTGGAATTGGAAAATAATGATGTCGCTTTGGTTTCTGACGCTGGAACACCGCTCATTTCTGATCCTGGTTTTAAGCTGGTCCGTGCTGCCAAAAAAGTCGTCCCTATCCCTGGTCCTTGTGCAGCTATCACAGCACTCAGCGCTGCAGGGCTTCCAACAAACAAATTTTTGTTTTTGGGTTTTTTGCCCAAAAAATGGAAAATACTTCCCGAAATTACCACTATTATCTATGAATCCCCTATGCGAATAGAAAAAACAGTATCTGAAATTAAATCTAGATATCCTGATGCTCAGATTGTCTTGGCTCATGAACTCACCAAAATCCACGAACAAATATTGAAAATTGAAAATTGTAAATTGAAAATTCTCGCCAAGGGTGAGTATGTTATTTTAGTCTACCGGCCAAAAGATTCCGTCCAATCATATCCGAAGGAGAATTGATCCGAAGAATCGAAAGAATAGTCGGCGCCACATCAGCCAAAATCCCCTGTGGCAACTGTGTCGCCAATCTAAAATCCTGACCAACGACAATAAAAGGAACAGGATTGGCATTGTGCTCAGTATCTATTTCTCCAGTCACCCTATTGATCATTTCTTCAGCATTGCCGTGATCGGCGGTAATTATTAATACTCCCCCTATTGCCAGAAGAGTCTCCGAAAGGCGGCCAATACAAGCATCCATAGTCTCACAGCCCACAATGGTTGATTTGATATTGCCGGTGTGACCAACCATATCTGCATTGGCGTAATTGACAATAATCAGGTCATACATATCTGACTTAATCTTTTCGATCAGCTTGTCTGTCATGACGACTGCTGACATTTCCGGCTCTTTGTCATAGGTTGGGACTTTTGGCGAGGGTATAATCATTCTCTCCTCCCCGGGAAAGGCGTCGTCACGTTGTCCGTTGAAATAATAAGTCACAAATCTTTCTTTCTCACTTTCGGATACTCTAAGCTGCCTTAAACCTGCTTGGGATACGACTCTTCCCAATGGAGAATTGACCACGCTCGGTGGATAAGCAACATCTACTGGCAATCCCTTCTCGTATTCGGTGAGAGTGACAAAACACAAATTTTTGAGCAAAATTCCACGATCAAATGGTTTTTGTCTGGCGTTTATCTGATCTGTGGCTGCCTGGTGCTTGGCAGTATATTTGACAGCATAGGGATCAAAAGTCATCTTGTTTCCTGAAGTTTCAAAATCTGATGCAGTAAAAGCCCTTGTCAATTCGCGCGGACGGTCAATGCGATAATTATAAAAAATAACAGCATCGTTTGACTTTATCACTGCTTCAGGAATTATTACTGTGGGCTCGATAAATTCATCTGTTTTCCCCGAGGCATATGAATTTTTTATAGCTGTCTCGATATCTGGTGCTTTTAGACCTTCACGTTTGGTCAGACAAAAATAGGCCTTAGCCACCCTCTCCCAGCGGAAATCCCGATCCATGGCAAAATAACGGCCCATGACACTGGCTATTTGGCCTACTTCTTCTTTTTTCAATACCTCCTGAAGCTTAGTTATATAGGTCAGTGAGGCATTGGGTGGTGAATCACGCCCATCTGTAAAGAGATGGAGATAGACTTTGGTCAAATGTTGCTCATGACAAAGCCTAAGCAGGGCAAACAAATGCGACAAATCAGAGTGGACGCCTCCACCCCCAACCAGACCCATCAGGTGCAGAGTCGAATTGTGGGTTTTGGCATGATTTATTGCCTTGAGAAGTGCAGTGTTTTGAAAAAAAGTACCATCGGCAATCGACATATTTATCCTCGGTAGATCTTGATAGACAATTCTGCCGGCTCCAATATTCAAGTGTCCGGTCTCGGTATTTCCGGGTTCCCTCTTTGGTAAGCCTACCGATTCACCATGAGCAATCAGCTGGGTTCTGACAAAAGACAGCCAAAGGGATTGCATATTTGGCGTCTTGGCGAGTGTTATTGCATTACCGTTTCCGGGTGGGGCAATACCCCAGCCATCCAAAATCGCAAGCACTACTGGTTTTGGTTTATTTATCATATAATGATTTTAAGTCTATCATGTATGAAAATAAATGACATAAGATCTAAGGCTATATTGTCGTCGATGGGCAATGAAACGGTCGAGCTTACTATGGAGTTTCCAGACGGTCAGACTACTGTTTCTGTACCAGCTGGAATTTCTGCCGGAAATTATGAAGTCCATAATTTACCTATTCCTCAAGCTATAAGTCAAATCAATGATATAAAACCAAAACTATTAAACTTAAATTTAAACCAAGAGGATTTGGATAAAATTTTGATAGAAGCAAAATTGGCAGGTAATGCCAGTCTTCCGATATCAGCCGCATTCTGGAAACACAATCTCAAATCCAAACTTTATACCAAGTTTCCCGGACTATTTTTGCTCTTATTTGAAGGCGGTAAGCACGGTAATGGTGATATTACAATACAAGAATTTACGATTCTGGAAACTTCTCTCAAGCAGGCTCAACTGGATTTCAAGTTGATGAAAAATCACCTAGAAAGACTGAATATCGAAAGTCTGGTCGGCGCTGAAGGTGGATTTTCTCCTACAAATTTTGATAACAATTTGGTTCTCGAAAATATTAAACAGGTCTTTCCCGATGGCAAACTGGCGCTTGATGTCGCCTCGACATTTGCTCACGATCATTTGAATTGGGCAGAGCTCTTGGATACTTACGATATTTGCTCAATAGAAGATCCCTATTCAGAAGAAGAATGGGAGAGCTGGTCAGATTTTTATACCAAATTTGGCAAGCGTATTATGGTCATTGGTGATGATCTGACAGTTACCAACTGCAAACGTTTGGACAAAGCCCTAAACCCAAAAGTTATCAATGCCATAGTTATCAAACCCAATCAAAACGGAATTATCACCGGGACTCTAAATACAATTACTAAGGCCAAAGCAAATGACTTGAAAATAGTAGTTTCCCACAGAGGAGAAGAAACCGATGACGATTGGATCGTGGATTTTGCTCTTGAGGTTCAAGCTGATTTTGTAAAATTTGGTGGAATGGACCGCGGGGAAAGAATCGCAAAATATAACCGATTAAGAGAATTAGGGATGAAGTAGAATCTCTGATTCTATGGCCAAAAGGCGATTGTACTTAGCCACTCGCTCACCTCGGGCTGGAGCTCCAAACTTGACATAGTCGGCTCCTACTCCTACTGCCAGATCAGCAATAAATGTGTCATTGGTCTCACCAGACCTATGGGAAACAATTATTTTCCAGCCTGCATTACGAGCGAGTTTTATGACCTGTAAATTTTCTGAGACTGTGTTTAATTCGTTTAGCTTGACTAGCAAGGCATTGCATGATTTTTCGACAATAGCTTTTTTGACCCGGTCGGGATTGGTCATAAGTAGGTCGTCACCGACAATTGTGGTCGAATTTCCCAATTCGGCCGTAATTTGTGCCCAACCTTTCCAATCATCTTCGGATAACGGATCCTCAAGTAACCTCAAATGATATTGAGAATTTAGATCACGCAAATAATCGATAAATTCACCTGTCTCCATAGGACTACTTCGGTCTTTGATCATATACCGCCCATCTTTGTAAAATGAATAAGGAGCAAGATCCAGTCCCAGTTCGACATCAATATTTGGTTTGCGGTTTGATTGAATGATAGATTCGTTGAGAATTTCCAAAGCATCGAGATTGGTAAATAAATTTGGCGCAAAACCTCCTTCATCACCGACACTATGAATAGCGCCCCGTCTGGCTAATAATTTTTTGAGATTCAAGTATATGACAGCTCCAGTCTCCAAGGCCTTGGCAAAAGATCCCAAATGATTTGGAACCACCCAAAATTCCTGAAAATCAAGATTTCCTGCACCATGGCTACCTCCATTGATCATGTTGAATAGAGGAGCCGGAATATACATCGCTTGCTGTGGCGCTGACAATTGGGCAATATATTTGTACAGAGGCATTTTGGAGGATACTGCCATGGCCTTGGCAAAAGCGATAGATATTCCCAGTGTTGAATTACTACCCAATTTTTGACTTAATCCCGAAAGTTTTTGATCCAAATCTGCCAAACTTGAAAAATCTACTCCAACAATATCGGATGAATTTGCCAGGTTTATATTTTCGACTGCTTTGAATACGCCAAAACCTAAGTATCTATTTGGATCACCGTCACGTAACTCATGGGCTCCGTTTGATGGAGGAGAAGAAACGCCAACCGATCCATCATCAAGAATACAGACTATTTCCAAGGTTGGTGTAGCTCTGGAATCGAGAATTTCCCTAGCATATATTTTATTTATTTTTGCCATATTTAATGAGCTTGCTTTCGCAATTTGCTACAATTTGCCTTGTTCTGTCTATTGCATCGGGGTTGACGGAAATGCTAGTAATACCCCAATTTACGAGCTTCTCTACAAGCTCAGGATATTGTGATGGGGCTTGGCCACAAATACCACATGCGACACCTCTTTTTATACAGGTTTTAATTATCTTCTCGAGTGCCCAAATGACAGCCGGATTTCGCTCATCAAATTCTGTAGCCACTTCTTCGTTGTCGCGGTCAGTTCCCATGATCATCATAGTCAGATCATTACTGCCAATCGATATACCATCAATTCCAATATTCAAGAAGTCGTCGAGTAAAATTACATTACTGGGTATTTCGCACATCATGTACAACTTGAAAGTGCCACCCCTGATCAAACCTGCTGTCGTAATAATCTTTTTGACATCCAGCATTTCAGCGGGTGTCCTGACAAATGGAATCATCAGATACAAATTCTTGTGACCCATCCTATTGCGTACTTTCTTTATGGCAGCCAATTCTAGCTCAAAAACATCTGGATTTTTGATATAGCGATATGCTCCACGAAATCCCAGCATGGGATTGCTTTCTTCGGGCTCATAAAGATCTCCTCCTTTGAGATGTCTGTACTCATTTGTCTTAAAGTCTGAGGCTCTATAGATTATTGGTCTATTGCCAAAGGCCTTGCAAAAGACCGCCAAATCAGATGCCAATTTATCGATATAAACTTCGGATTTACCATCAGCTATCATTTTCTTGGGATGAATCCCGATATTTCCCATCATAAATTCAGCTCGCAAAAGTCCTACTCCATCTACATAATTCTTGGCGATTTCCACAGCTCTTTCCGGCTCCGCGAGATTAACATAAATTTTTGTTGCTGTTTTGATATTTGAAATTTGTGATTTGGAATTTATTTGGTCATTGGTCATTGTGATTTGGGGTTTGCTCAGTCCTCCTTTAAATATTTCTCCGGTGGAACCATTTAAGGTAACAATCATTCCGTCTTTGAGAATTTTGGTGGCAGTGCCTGTACCAACAATACAAGGGACACCTAATTCACGGGAAACAATGGCTGCATGCGAGGTTAGTCCACCACGATTGGTAATAATTCCTGCTGCTCTGCGCATCGCTGGGACAAAATCGGGTGTCGTCATATCGGTGACCATAATATCGCCTTTCTTGATCTTGTCCAAAAGCTTGACATCTGGCACCATTTTTACCGGACCTGATACCAATCCCGGAGCTGCCGGCGCCCCTTTTAAAATAGATACTAGATGCTGGATGCTAGTATTCCTAAGATCTAGGATCTGTGATCTAGGATCTAATGTCGTGATCGGCCGCGCTTGGGTAATATAAATCTTGCCACCTTCCAATGCCCACTCGATATCCTGTGGAAAGAAGTAGTGAGCATGAATCTTTTTACCAATCTCAGCCAGATGTAAAACATGTTTGTCAGAAATTTTTTGTAGTTCTTGCTTTTTAACCGGTACTTTGGATTCTATTACCTCTTTGCCTCCGCGGGTTTCCATAATAGTCTGTTTAGTAATATTTTTTGTCAGAATCTCATGCTTAGTTTTGCTGACTTCGTAATGGTCCGGTGTAACCACACCTTGGACGATGTAATCTCCAAGCCCGTAGATAGCTTCAATTACCAATTTATCTTTATCTTGGGTAATGGGATCGACAGTAAACATTACTCCCGAGACTTCGGACTGGATCATTTTTTGGATCGGGACTGCTATGCCAACTTTGAAATGATCAAATTTCTTTTGCACTCTATAAAAAATTGCTCTTTCTCCAAATAGTGATGCCCAGGCATCACGGACACGCATTATCAAATTTGTATCACCGCGAACATTTAAGTAAGATTCTTGTTGACCGGCAAAGGATGCCCCGGGTAAATCTTCAGCTGTAGCCGATGAGCGTACCGCCACATAAACATCATGTCCCAATTTAGCATAATTTTTCATTATTTCCATACTCATGTCGTGTGGCATTTCACTTCCCAAAATTAATTTTTGAATCTTTTGTGAGGCGGTGTGTAATTGCTTTGGATCGGAAACATCACAGCTTGACAATATTGCATGAATTTTGGGACGCAAACTATTTATATCCAAAAATGTAAAATAAGCAGATGACAAAACGACAAAGCCAGGAGGGATCGGTATTTTGGCGGCAGTCAATTCTCCCAAGTTTGCACCCTTGCCTCCTGCAATATTAATGTCTTCCTTTGACAAATCTATAAACCATCTGGTGTATCTGGGCAGGGACATAAATCAATTATGTGTTTTTATTAGCCAAAATTCAAGGGCTGCTTTCAAATCATAAGGTAAGGCTGAGGTTTTGTTTTTGTAATCTATATCCAAAAATTCTTTTAGTGTCTTTTTGTCTTGCTTTTTGTGGGCTCCGGTAATTAGACCTGCAAATATCTGCTCGACAGCTGCGACTTGTAATGCCAGATGAAAGTTCTTAAGCGTCGGCTTATTCCAAAAAGCAAAAAGATACTTGGGCATTTCAAAATTTTTGTTTTCAGCTTTGGTGGTAACCGCCTTATGTTCCCAAATCACCAGATTAAGGGGATTGTGTGATTCAATGTATTCAATTATCGCCTTCTTTTCATTGGAAGGCCTTCTTGAATACAAATTTTCGATATAAATATGTTGAGTTTCGCCAAACAACGATATTGCATTCAATTTCGATTGTAAATCATTTAAAGTCAAATTATCTCCATCCAATATATCTCCCGGATTTTTGGTCCGCAAATCTAGAAAATACTCTCTTGAGGCAATCTGATTTTCACCGTGGATGATCAGCATATGACTTTCTTTTTAACATTTTATAAAGTTCATCCACATGATCATGATAATGGCGAAATGTCCGGTTTTTATGATTGCGGTGGGGAACGAGGGCTCCGGAAAAATTCTTGGGAATATGCATCAATTCATGAATTAATATTTTCTCCTGCTCGTCTGGAGATTGCTTATCAAATTTTTCGGCTATGACTTCGATACAATAATGGGCTTCAATATTTAGACCCATTTGCCAAATGCGAGGCAAACTCCAGATTCTGGCATAGGCCCGACCGGTAGAACCGGTACTGCGGAAACAAAAAATATTTTTGTAATTAATGTGCAGAAGCGCGAGTTCTTGGGCTAAGAAATCTATTCTTTTTTTGATATCGGGAGCAATACTGAGTACCATGCGATTATGATCTCACAAGCTCGTCTCCAATAGCAACAGGAAAATCGGCATTGATGACGACTGTTTCTCCCTTGCGGGCGAAATCAATAAAAATGTGCTCGTTTTTAATTTTGCTAATTTTAAATTCCTGACTGTTTATCGAAACTAGATCTCCTAGATGGATTTCTGCGGTCAAATCCACAGCCATCATCGAAAGCTTGGCATAGTAAGCATTGACTGTCCCAATTTTGAAACTTACCACACCTCTATTTTATCACCTATCGCAATATGGTTCTGTTGCACAAAGTCTGACGGCACTTCCAATACGCGATCTACTGGCATGGGTGGATAAATCGTGGCGGGATTGGAGACATGTTCTGAAAGATAGACTACACGCCCATTTTGGATCCAGATAAAATCCAGGTCAAATTTCATGTCCTTCATCCAGAAAGCATGTCTGTCAGCTTTTTCAAAGATAAAATACATGCCAGTATTGGTGGGGAGTCCATCACGCCCAGACAATCCTTGTTCTCTTTCAAAATCATTTTGGGCTATCTCAATTTCTATAACTTTCTTTCCAACTTTCAATTTTGACAAACTTTTTGGCTTTTCAAATTTAAAAAATCTCACCAATTTTTGCCAAAATGACTCTGAGGTAAATAATAACTTCTGTGGCTGGGAAACTATTTGAATATTTGAGAGTAGCGGACTACCAGCTATTTTAACCAATCTCTGAATCTCTATATAACTTGGCTTTGGCTGACCACCGGAATCCAATAAGGAAAACTTGGCAAATTCTCCCTCACCTGCCATCAAGACAAAAGGTGTAATAGCCACAATATTTGATTTGTCCCATACTTTGAACGCCTCTGGCCAGAAACCACTCTCCCAAAGTGTACCGGTCTCGGTAATAAAGATTGGCTTGTTTGTCTTCAAATAATCCAATTCATATTTAAAGCCCGTAATGCCAAATCGGCTCTGACTCCAGGGACTTGCCATAAATCCGGGATTTGAATAGGCGTGAGACGAAATTCCATCAACAGACTCTAACCAATTTGGCTGAAAGTTGTTCATCCGACGCAAAAATTCAAAAGCATCCATTGAAGTTTTTGAATTAGGCACAGACACATCAAGTCCAGCAGTCAACAAAAAATAATCTTGGGATCGGTCTTTGAATATCCTATTGGCATCAATAATTAAATTGACATATTCATTTGGAGAAATATTGCCACCCCATTCATAGGAATGATTGGGTTCGTTAAATAAAATGATATAGCGATTCTTGACTGGCCATGGCATATCGGACAAAAAATTGGCAAAATCGACCAGATCGTAGACCGTGGGTGCCACCCAGACATCTTTGTCAGGATATGTCGCGAGTCTTATTATAGGAATTACTTTTTCAGACCGCGCCGCCAAGAAAAACTTTACCCATTTTCCTCTATTCCTGTCATTGCTGCGCATTGGAATAGTCACGTATCCCCATTCTCCGCCATTACTGTTTACGAGCTTGACTGCTTCATGAATCTCGGGAGTATCCAGGATATGGACTCCAAAGCGATTGTTTGGAACAGCGAGTGGATCAAAAGCTTTTACGATAGTAACAGAGTAACAAAGTGACAGAGTAACAAAGAAGATAAATAGTTTTTTTAAATCCAAAAACTTCTTTTCAATAATAAAATAAGATAATGTTGCCAACACTAGTGTAATTAATAACGCAATATATATATTTCCACCCGATAATTCAATTCCAACCTTGTGCCATATGTAAAGTCCAAAACCAAGTGATGCTAGATGTTTAAATAATTGAATTTTGAAATATGAATTATGAAGTATGAGATGTAGAGTTGATGCGCACCATATTGCAACCCAGAGATATCCAAATACCACAACCCAGATATTTGCACTTTCACGAATATTAATTAGATTAAAACTAATTAATCCCAATATAAATATAAATAAACTCGGCAATCTTGGAATCTTATCTTTATACATTGCTAAAAGTCCTCCCGCTAAAAAGGGCTCGAGTCTGGTAAATGTGTTCATGTAAATCAGGTAATAATTATTTGGATCAAAGAAATAAAATTTTAGCAGTGTGCTAATCAATATCCCAACTATCAATATTTTTGGTAGATTTTTAAAATATTTGATAAATATCGGATAGACAAGATAAAACTGCTCTTGCATAGAAATAGCCCAGAGGTGACCTACTAGATTAAAACTGCTCCAACCAAAAAACATGACCCGCCAGTTCCAGACAAACAAAAAATACGGCCGTGTTTCGGAAAATTTTCCAATTAAAATTAAATAAACAAAATATAGCGGCCAAATCCGCAAAATCCGCTTGATGTAGAACTTACCCAAATTTACCGGTCTTCCTAAAAAATTATTCGTTATTAAAAATCCGGATAAAGTGAACAAGAGATCCATTCCAATCCAGCCGTTTTGTTTAATAAACAAAACCGGAACTTGAATATGGTGCAAAAAAATCCAAATAAATCCCAGACAGGTTAAAATTATTAACCAATTTGGATGGAGCAGCTTGCCAATCTTGGATTAATGGAACTACTGACAAGGATATGCTAAATGATGCCGCATCAAATAGTTTCAGAGGAACTATGAATACTATCTAATTATATCTCAAAATTATATTTCTGGTAAAATTAGAAGTATTGGCTCGATCGTCTAACGGTTAGGACGCGAGGTTTTCATCCTCGCAACCGGGGTCCGACTCCCCGTCGAGTCACTTCTATCTTCCCTCAATCACCTGAAATGCTACAGAAGAATCGGGGTAGTCGATGGTGGAAAGACGAGTAATGCCAGAGGAAAGAGATTTGGCAAGCTCGAGGTCGGGTTGGCCATTGGCCACAATAAGTAAAGTTTTTTTGCCAGTTTCTCCATCTTTCCAAATAGTCCTCCAGGTACGCTCACCAGAAAATAGTAGATAAATATTGCCAAATTTGTTGCCATAGACATTGGAATAGGGCTGATATGTTTGCAATGGCAACATCGATTGAAATTTGGCAGGATCAAATGAGGTATTAAATAAATATGCCATGAGTAATGTATCTTGTCTGCCATCTATAATTATTCTGTCGTAATTGGCAGTTGAAACTGCAGTCTTTATAGCTTGGTCAAAGCCATATTGAAATGGAGCAGCGCTTTCCCAACGGTATACACTAAAATAATAACTAAATGTCAAAAAGCTAGAGTATAAAAGGGCAAAAGTGTAAATGTATAAAAGGGGTCGGGATTTATCATATATAAATTTCATGCCCAAAGAAATTAAATATAAGAGTGCGGGAAGCATGATAAATAATCTGGCTGCATGAGGATTATCGGTGCGGGTCATAGCCCCAGGAACTGCCCCCAAGAGAAACCAAAATATGAGCCAATAATTTTTGTTTTTGAAGGCAACATATACTCCAAAAGCCAGTGGAACTAATTCAATTAAATAAAGCATGCCGATATTTTCTTTTGATGGCGAGTGTCTCAATTCCTGGTCACCTTTGATAAATAAAAATTCAGTTGAGAAAGCTGAGGCATAATTTCGGATAAACGTCCCCCA
>JACRNA010000007.1 GCA_016219445.1 Candidatus Amesbacteria bacterium | reverse complement strand
TCGCAGGCTTTTCGCGTTTTTCCTGCATCTTGTTGTGGGTAATGATCGATTGAATCAGCCTTATTCCAAGGCGCGTTTAAGACTACTGGTAATTTAGATTGATCCTGGGTTCGTAAAAAGTAAATAATCTCAGATACAACATCAACTGGGGTATATAAAATAGAATCATCAAATCCCCCACCTGCTTCTACTGACATATTTCCTATTGTTTTAGGTAATTTACCTTTGTCTTCTAGAGCTGATAATGACTCTGTTATATTTCTAATAACTTTTTGTGTATTTTGGTGTTTTTCCAGGTTAGTCAATTCTTCTGAAGAATTCAAAAAGCTAATTACACCCTCCCTATAAAGTTTTGTTATACCTTGTGACAACACTTTTACTGTTTCCTTGTTCTCGGCGCTTGTATATTTTTTACTCTCTATTTCTGTCTTTAGAGGAATTATATCAGAAGGTTGTAGATCACTAAATTCCCCACATGAGTTTTCTTGCAAAACCTTTTTTTCAGCTCCTTTTTTCAAGAGTTTTGCCAAAACCAAAATTGTCGATCGGTGTGACTCCACATCAGGTAATTGATCATCTTTTTTGTGGAGTTTGTGTTCACCGTTTAAAACCATCGCGCCTATCCCAAGTCCCGTCAATCTTAGAAAACTTCTTCTGTTTAATTTTCCCGACTCCATTTAATTATTTTAACTTATTTTTTGGTTTTTTCAAAGATACACAATTATTAGATTCGTACTGGCATTATCAAGTGTATTAGGCTTTCATCTTTCTCTGGCACAAAGACCGCGGGGGTGGTGGATTCATTGAATTTCATAGTAATGCTCTCGCCACCCGCGCTATTCAAAAAGTCTACTACATATTTATAATTAAATGATATCTGCAATTCATCCCCTGTTGCCTCTGCCTCGATACTGCTTTCACTCTCCCCTGTTTGTCCTCCAGTTGCTTGAATTATGAGGCTTGAATTATGAATTATGAATTTCACAATATTATTAGATTCCCGGGCAAAAATACTGGCAGCGCGAACGGCTCTTAACAGTTCACTTCTATCCACTGTCACCTGTGTCCTAAATTCTTTGGGAATTATCTTATCGACATCGGGAAAGTTTCCCTCTAATATCCGCGATATTATTTGAGTTTTACCAGTATCAAAAATGACTTGATTGTTTTGGGACATCAAATACATATTTACTTCCCCCTCTTCTACTACCCGAGATAGATCTTGAATAGTATGTGACGGGAGAATCAAAACAGTGCTCAGAGAAAAATTCTCAGTGCTCAAGATTTCTTTTCGGCTTAATCTAAATCCATCGGTGGCTACGACTAATAATTTTTTATCGGTTTTGGCAAATCTTACCCCGGTTAAAACTGGTCTCGACTCATCTGCCGCTGCCGCAAAAGCTACTTCAGAAGCAATTTGCTTGATTAATACTCCGTCAATTTTTATTGGCTCGCCAGACAAATTGGGAACTATAGGAAACTCAGTAGCAGCGATAGTCGCAAGAGTTGCCTGAGAACTACCACTTTTGATTTTTAGTTTTTCATCCTTAAAAGACAATTCTACTGAAGACAGAGGAAGAGAAGATATAAATTCAGCAAAATTTTTGGCTGACACAGTCGTACTACCTTCAATATCGACCTTTCCTCCAATGTTGACTCTAATTCCGGTCTCCAAATTGGTCGCAGTCAAAGTAACACCTGTCTTCTCAGCTGTGATTAGAATGTTAGCTAAAATTGGTAATTGTCCTTTGTTTGAAGTGTATTTGGAAACCAAATTTACACCACTTGCCAAGCTGTCTTGTAATATGGATATTCTCATATTTAAATAGTAGTCTTAGTAGTAGGTATAAGGTATAAGTGAATAAAATGCAAGAAGTGAATTTGAGTTTTGGGTTTTGTTGTTGTGGATTATCACCCTATACTCTTGTGGACAACTTAGTGTATAAGAGTTTATAAATATTGATAATTAATTGAAAATTGAAAATTGAAAATTGAAAATTATGCATTATCCCCCCCTATCCCCAATCTTTTCCTCAAAGTGTGGATATCGGATTCAATTTTGGTATTAGTGTCCGACAATAGCTGGATTTTTTCGGAGCCATGCATGACCGTCGTATGATCGCGCCCGCCCAACAGACGCCCTATTTCTTCAAGAGGAAGCTTGGCATCGAAGCGCAAAATAAACATTAATATTTGCCGGGGAAGAACAATATGGGCCGATCTCCTATCCCCTTTTATCTGCTGGACACCGATATTGTAAAAATCGCTGACAAAATTGATAATTTCCATGGGGGTAATGACATGATTGTTTGAGACTCTCGGGTGCCTAAGCTTGAGAATTTGCTCGGCTATGTCAAGAGTTACCTCAGATAATTTTTCCGAATCTAATTTTGCTTGAAGTTGCATCAAAAAACCCTCGAGTTCCCGTAATCCTTTGACGTGCTCGGCTACCGCTTGAGATATTTCCGGAGTCAGTTCGATCCCGCGCTGTTTTGACTTGATTAATAATATCGCGCTGCGAAGTTCAAAATCGGGCGCTCCCACATCCACAATCATACCTGCGCCAAATCTACTTTTGAGTCTGTCTTCAAGCTTGGGAATGTCTGAAGGCGGCTTATCCGAAGTCATGACAATTTGACCTCCGGCCTTTTGGATTGCATTGAAAGTATGGAAGAATTCTTCCTGAACAGTGGGTTTACCCGCGATAAATTGGACGTCGTCAATCATCAGGAGTTTTACTTTCCGGTATTTGGCGCGAACCTTTTCAGTCGACTTGTTGCGGATTGCCTCTACCAATTCATTGGTAAATTCTTCACTCGCACAAAACAAGACCGCGGTTTCCCCTTTGGAAACAAGTGTGTTGCCAATTCCCTGCATTAAGTGAGTTTTTCCCACTCCTACTCCCCCATATATAAATAGTGGATTGTAAGCAGCACCAGGGCTCCTACCCACAGCGGTAGCTGCGGCATAGGCCATTTGATTGCTACCGGAAACCGCATAATTGTCGAAAGTAAAATCAGCTCTCAAGCCAGTCCGCTTAAAGCTTTCGCTATTGGTATTGTTTTTTTCTTCAAATAACGGAAGATCTTCTTGGACCTTTGGGTTCTTGGCAATGATTTTGAAAACCAATTCACATTTTTTGGTAGTCAGCCTTTCCAGCTCTGTGACTATCTGGCCATAATATCTCCGGTCTAGAGTTTCCCGGATTGACGGATTGGCGACACCTATCTCGCAAACCAATCTCTCCCCAGCTTCAGTACTAGTTGTTAATTCGGTGTTTTTGAAATAGGTGGCAAAGGTTCCCGGAGTAACAATCAGTCTAAAGCTTTCTAAAACAGCGGCCCAAATTTTATGTCTGTCCATGAGATACATTTACACCAGTTATCCACAGAGAGTCAAGTGGCAAAATATGCTAAAATATTGAAATGAAATCTTTATTTACATGGTCTTTACTTTGTCTGCATCTTGCTGTATTCTTGGCTAAATATGAATAATATTAATTCAGTAATTGCCATAAACACGGGATTTACCATGGTCGGTTTGGCAGTGATTATTATTGTTATTTTTACAATGTTGCATATTAATAAGAAAAAATGAACCAAGAGCTATTTATTAGTACTTTTGTTATGATTCTATTCTTGATGATAGGAATTATACTGGCTATTTATTTAAACAAAAAATCATAATGGTCAAAAGAGATTGGCAACCCAAAAAATTAAAAAGAGTCAGAAAGCACGGCTTTATGTCTCGAAACGCAACCAAGAAGGGTCGTGACGTCATGAAACGCCGAAGACTTGTTGGTCGTAAAAAACTTTCTGTATATGCTTCCTCAAAATAAGCGTTTATCCCGTAGAGACTTAAATTTTTGTATTACTACTGGTAAGACCTTACGGTTTCCTAATTTTTATCTTAAGTTTTTACCAAATAATTTCAATTTTAGCCGGTTTGGCATCGTCACTTCCACCAAATTAGCAAAATCTGCCGTCGTGCGCAACAAATTACGCAGAAGAATATATACTGAATTAAGAATTATGAAGTATGAATTATGCTATGATATTATTTTCTTCCCCCAAAAGTCCATGTTAAACTTGGAACATGAAGAAATCGGCATTGTGGTTAATAAAGCTTTATCAGAAATTTCCAACCGGTCTGCATAGTTCTTGTCGATTCCAACCCCGCTGTAGCGACTACACCTATCAAGCTATAATAAAATATTGTATCCTTGTGGGGATCTTTAAAGGTACAATACGTATCTTGAAATGTAATCCTCTTAATAAGAGCGGATACGACCCAATATGATAGAAATTTGGAACACAACATTGTTTTATCCCCTACTCAATTTATTGATGTGGCTTTACAAGCTTACCGGGAACTTTGGCTGGGCAGTCATTTCTTTGACAGTAGCCTTGAGAGCAATTATGACCCCTCTAGTTTGGAATAGTATGAAGGCAATGAAAAAACAACAAGAACTTGCTCCAGAGTTGGCCAAATTAAAAATAGAATTTAAAGACAAAAAACAAGAATTGATGACGGCTCAAGCAGAGCTTTATAAAAAGAACGGTATTAATCCTGCCTCTGGGTGTCTACCCCAAATATTACAGATAGTGGTTTTAATAGCTTTATTTAATGCTTTTAATTTAGTCTTAAAATCTCCAACCTCAGAAGTTGTCTCAAAACTCTATGCCTTCAACCAGCTACCTGCCAATACCACTATTTCCACTTGGTTTTATAATATTAATTTAGTTAAACCAGATTTAATTACTATTCCAGGTATGAAATTTGCCCTTCCTGGTGTATTAGTGCTCTTGGCGGCACTGGTCCAATTCTTGTCCTCCAAAATGATGATGGCTGAAAACGCACCCAAAGCCGACCCCGACGATGTTATGGCTTCCTCACAAGAACAAATGATTTATATGTTTCCTTTAATGACCATTGTCTTTGGTTATCAATTTCCGGCAGGACTGGTCTTATACTGGCTGGTATTTTCTCTGGTTTCCGGTATCCAGCAATATTATGCCACTGGGTGGGGTGGGCTTACTCCTTGGATAAAGCGCCTCGGTCTGCTAAAATAGCTTCATGGACAAGACGCAAGCGATACTTAAGCTTACCCAGGAATTTTTGGACAAGATGGGTTTTGGAGATAAGATTGAAGTCATAGTTACCCTTGATGGTGATCATTACAGCGTCGTCTTGAAAGCCGAAAACCCAGCTCTTCTTATCGGTTATCATGGTAATACTTTGACTGGCCTCCAAATGTTTATAAGCCAGCATCTCCACAAGCATTTTGACGAATGGGTTAATCTAACGATAGACGTCAATGATTATAAATTGCGCCGGGAGCAAAATCTCAAATCGCTTGCCGATTCCACTGTCGAGCAGGTATTATCTTCAAATCAAGCTTATATATTACCTCCCATGCCAGCCCCTGAAAGAAGAATAATTCATATGTACCTAGCCGAACATCCTCAAGTCACGACTGTCTCATCGGGCGAGGGCCGCGACCGAAGCGTCATCATTTCTCCCAAGGTATGATCTTTTTAATACTCCTTCTTCTCCCCTCCCAACTAGGGTTTCATTTCTGGCCAGATTGGGCACTATCAAACGGCATTCGTGTAGACTATCTTTCCCCCACTCTCTATTTTACAGATTTATTAATATTATGGTTAATGTTTACAAACACAGTCAAAATAAAAATAAACTTTTATATAATCATCTTGATTACTCTAAACATTTTCTTCTCCCTCTCCCCTCTTACCTCTATTTTCAAATGGCTGCGCGTACTTGAATACTTCTGGCTATTTAGATATTTAATATTAAAAATTGATTTAAAATTAAAAATTAAAAATTTAAAATTTGCTATTCTCTGGACCTCCATTCTAGCCTGGAGTCAGTTTATCTTGCAAAAGTCAGTGGGCAGTGGCTGGTATTGGTTGGGCGAAAGAACTTTTAATATTTATACACCAAATATTGCCAAAGTGTTTTGGGGAGAATTGATCTTAAGGCCATATGCTACATTTTCCCACCCAAATATCTTGGGTGGATTTTTGGCAGTGACAGGATTGTTGGCGGGTGGTTGGATATCCGCAATCACATTCACAACCCTAATCATCACCTTTTCCCGTACGGCCATATTCTCCGCACTAGCAGGAATCTTACTTATAAAACGTAAATATTTTTTGTTGCCGCTACTGCTTGTGCCTTTCTTTATTCCCGGATCGCCCGATTCATTAAACGAACGCGTTAATCTTGCAAAATCTTCTCTAGACATAATAAGTACTCATCTCCTGTTTGGCACAGGACTTGGTAACTTCGTTCGCTTGAATCCTCAGCCGGTTCACAATGTGTTTATGCTGGCTCTGTCTGAGCTAGGCATTCCCCTCTTTCTCATATTTGGACATTTAATCATTGAATCATTGAGACATTCATTGAAAATTGTAAATTGGAAATTGAGAATTGTCATTGCGGTTATAATTCTTTCCGCAATGAATGATCATTACTGGTGGACCATACCTCAGATGCAGTTATTGTTTACGTTTTTTCTTGCATATGCGGTAAAATATTCTCATGGACACTTATCAGATATTTACCGACGGCGGATCCAGAGGTAACCCTGGGTACGCTGCCTGCGCTTTTGTAGTTTATGACTCTCAAAACAAGCTAATCTTTCAGAAAGGAATTTCTTTGGGTGTCACTACCAATAATGTCGCAGAATATTCGGCTGTACTAAGAGCGGTTGAATGGCTCCCAGCCGGATCGTCTGCAAGTTTCAAGTTGGATTCCTTGCTGGTAGTCCAACAGCTTAACGGTGTTTTTAAAATTAAAGACAATAAACTCCAAGAATTATCAAAAATAATATTATTGAAAATTGTAAATTGTAAATTGAAAATTTCATTTGTGCATATTCCCAGAGAAAAAAATGTTGTCGCTGATTTGCTTGTAAATAAGACGTTAGATGGTGAACACGAAAATGAATAGATTTTTCACAATCGAAAGTTTTTCTAAAAATATTAGAGTACTATTAACCCGTTCCGGTCTTCTCTTGGGTCAGACTATAAATACAAAACTAAAAGAATTGAAAAATTTTGAAATTACTGCTTGTCAAAATCCATCCCCGGACATGGTTAACGACGAAGCCTATGACATTGTCATTCATTTAATTGGATTTGATCCACCGTCATTTGCAGAGACACTGTATCACACATCAATACTGCATCAGCTCTTAGATTTGTGTCTGAAACATAAAGCTAAATTTGTACTGGTAACGTCAACAGATAACACAGCTCTCAAAGAAGTGGCTATATCTCTGGTACGCCAGTTTCACAAATTGTTTGCTGTGAATTTTGAAATAGTAGAAGTGGGGGAGAAGGATAATTTTGATGAAGCAGCGAATGAAGTCTTAAAAAAGTTTGTCCACAAAAGTCAGCAAAATAAATTGAAAAAACCTGAACACGAAAAAATCACACCAACTAAGTCCAAATTACCACTTTTTATTTTAAAACCCTTAATATCAATATTATCTCTATTATTTATAATTGCATTTTTTGTATGGTTGTTCAATTACACACTTCTTTGTAGTCTTGATAATTTAACATTAGGCAATTGGATCCAAGCGAAGAAGTGTGCGACTATTGCAAATTTTTTTCCAAAGAACAAAGAGCTGTCCAAATTGATAATAGATCTTTCTGAAGTGGGGGAGTCGGGGATGAAAATATGGTCCGGAAAAAGTGAAGACATGGGAAACTTTGTCGGCCTATTGTCTTATGCCCAGGAGCGGATTGCGCAGACAATTATTAATGTAGACGATGAAAACATCCGAAAAGAATTAAGCAAATGGCGGACTGTGGTAAAAAGATTAAAATTAGTAGTCAATGATATGCCAACGGTGATGGGACTTGGTAGAAGTACCGACTATTTGATATTGCTTCAGGATGCGCAGGAGATTAGACCCACTGGTGGATTTATTGATGGCTTGGGTTTGCTGACAATCTCGGGAGGAAAAATTGACAGCGTCCAATTGTTGACGAGCTATACAGCCGACGGTCTTCTCAAAGGAACAGTCAATACGCCAGAAGACCTAAAGCTGGCTCTTGGCGAAAGTTCATGGTATCTGCGTGACAGCAATTGGAATCCCGATTTTCCCCAAAGTGCTGCTCAGGCAGCCTGGTTTGTTCAAAAGCAACTGGGGAAACAGGTACAGGTAGTAGTTGGCCTAAACACCAGAACCATGGCCAAAATATTGGCAGTCACTGGTCCGGTAACCATCGACAATCTTCCGCAAAAAGTCGACGCCAAAAATTTACTAGATTTGGGTTTGACCAACGCTAGCGCGGATCTGACAAAACGCAGTATCTATCTCGGAGTCTTCCAGGCAATATTGGCCAAAATCCAAACTCTGTCCGAGACCCAATTGGGTAATCTGGGATCAGTCCTGCTGGAAGAATTGGATAATCGACAACTCCTAATTACCGGTGTCGGAGATACCAGTCTGCCCAATATCCGGCAAGCCGGTTGGGATGGGATGCTCGCGCCTGCCGTCTGTCCCGGAGTCAGTGCCTGCGTAGCTGATACGCTCCACATGGCGAGCAGTAATACCGGGATTAATAAGGCCAATGCAAAAATTGATCAAAAGATGACGGTCGATGTCGGTCTAAATTCCGATACTGCTCAAGTCAGTCTGAGTGTCCAAATGGCAAACAAGGCGGTAGTCAATGCCTGGCCTTTGGGAAATTACAAAAATTATTTGAGATTTTATTTACCAGCAAGCGCCAAAGTGTCACAGGTAGTAGCCAACAACAAGCCGTTATTAGAAACTGAATATAGTGTTACCAGCACATCAAATTTCTTGATTGTTGGAATCCTTGTCAATGTGGCTGCCAATAGCACCTTGGACGTAGGCTTAAACTTTACCAGAGGCTTGCCTTCTCTTCGTCGATTTGTATATTTAGTGGATATTCCTAATCAACCGGGTATTTTTGATAATCCACTTTCTATAGCTATCCGTTATCCGGCCACTTGGCTTTCTCAGGCTCACCAAGCCACTCAAGTTGTCGCCTCGGGTCTTTTTAGGTATAATGCCTCTATAGACAAACCATTTAGGGTGAGTTTTGATTTTTTGAAAAATGAGTAAACATACATTTAAAGCCGAAGTTAGGAATATTACCGGGCGTAAAGTAAAAGCTCTGCGCAAGCTTGGTTTGATACCGGCCGTAGTCTATGGGAAGAAAGCCAAGACTGCCAACTTGCAGATTTCGGCCAAGGAATTTAATAAGCTACATTCCCAAGCAGGAGAGTCGACTCTGGTCTATCTCCAAGTAGAGGGAGAGAAAGAGGATAGGCCGGTCCTAATTCGTCAGGTGGTCAATGACGCAGTCAACGAAAGTGTCTTACATGTCGATTTTCATCAAGTAAATCTTAAGGAAAAAGTCAAAGCCGCCGTACCCCTAAAGCTAGTGGGTGAGGCTCCAGCCGAAAAAGACAAGCTTGGTATCTTGGTTCAGCAATTGACTGAAGTGGAAGTCGAAGCCTTGCCTACTGAAATGCCGGAAAACTTTGAAATAGACATTACTGTCCTGACGGAACTGGGACAGACAATCGTGGTTTCTGATATCAAAGTTTCTGCAAAAGTAGAGGTCCTCACAGACAAAACCCAAGTCATAGCCAAGATTGAACAATTGGCCAAAGAAGAAGTCAAGGAAGAAGTGGCGCCAGTAGAGGGGGAACCGGCCACCCCGGATCAAGCTCCAGCACCCGCCGAAGATTCTCCTGCGCCTGTGAAGTAAGTCCCAATTGCTGATAGCCAAGGGCAAGCTGCACATATGCGTCACGATAAGTAGGGGAGACCTTTGTTAATTGTTCCCATTTTTCTAAGCTTTTTCTAAAAGCCTCAATGTTTTTTTGTTTAGATACCAAATATTTATTTTTAAGATAATAATTTCCAACAGTTAACAAAATTAAAAGACAAACAATTCCGATTGCGATCTGATACTTTCTCATTTTGGCCAAGAAGCTGTAATCAATAAATCTTTATGTCCAAGCTCTTGCCAAATAGATTCTGTGACAAACGGCATAAAGGGATGCAATAATTTTAAAAATTCTTTCAATCCCCACAATATTTGATTTTTATTTATTTTTCCAGCTTTAGCTTCCTCAATCGCTGAATCGCAAAACCAATGCCAAAATTCGTTATAGACTGTTTCGGCGGCTAGGCCAATTTTTAAGTTTTCCAATAAGTTGCTTACGTTACTTGAGATTGAATTTATTTTTTTAATAAATTCTTGGTTGTCTTTAGATGTACCTGTAAAATCTTTTACAAACCTAGCCGCATTCCAAATTTTATTTGAAAAATTTCGCATTCCCCTGATAGTGCTCTCCCCAACAGATTTATCTTGTCCAGGAGTAGAGCTAATAACTAAGGCCATACGAATGGCATCGGCGCCGTATTTGTCAACCATCTCCAAAGGATTGATTACATTGCCAACACTTTTGCTCATTTTACGGCCTTGTTCGTCCCGGATAAGTCCGTGTAAATATACTTGTTTAAAGGGCGATTTTCCAGTCATATAAATTCCTAGAAGCATCATCCGTACCACCCAAATAGGAAGAATGTCATATCCAGTTTCCATAATTGTGGTCGGGTAGAATTTTTCAAAATCTCCGGGCTTAGATTTTAAAGTAATCACTGGCCACTGACCCGAGGAAAACCAAGTGTCGAAACTGTCTATCTCTTGAATCCAACCCTCGCCAGGACTTTCTTTGCGAATTTGCATTTGTTTATCTCTATACCAAGCTGGGATACGAATACCCCAAACAATTTGTCTGCTAATATTCCAATCCTTGAGATTAGTGAGCCAATTTCTAAGTATTTTTTCTCTTCCGGCTCCAAACACTACAGTCTCTTTACTATCCAGGGCCTTTAACGCTTTTTGAGCCAAAGATTTTACTTTGATAAAGAACTGAAGAAGGGGGAGCGGTTCCAGAACAGATCCACACCGATAACAAGTGCCAATGGTGTGCACATATTTATCGTTAACCTTTTCTAAAAGGCCAGTGGTTTGTAAATCTTTTTCGATTAGTTCCCGGGCCGCCTTTATTTTTAGCCCAGAATATTTACCGGCGATTTCAGTAAGTTTTCCATCAAATCCAATAACTTGTTTAGGCTCTGGGATCTCATTTTTATGTCTTTGCCAGACTTCATAATCGTTAAAATCATGGAAGGGGGTAATTTTAACTACCCCAGTGCCGAATTTTGGGTCAACGTATTCATCTGCAATCACATTAAGTTTAAACTTTCCCAATAATCCATCAACTTCAATTTCCTGTCCGATATATTTAATATAGCGCTTATCTGATGGATGGACAGCCACCGCCGTATCCGCAAATTTAGTTTCGGGACGAGTTGTGGCTAATACAAAAGGCCCATATTTAATAAAATATAATTTAGTAGTTTCTTCAACATGATTTACTTCCAATTCCGAGTAGCTGGTACCGCATTTTGTACAATAATTAACCAGTTTTTTATCGCGATAAACCAATCCGTCCTGATAAAGATTTATAAATGTTTCTGTCACTTGGTCTACAATGTCAGAGTCGAGAGTAAATTTAAATTTTTTCCAATCACTGCTCGCTCCGAGTCTTTTCATTTGGTCGACAGTTGTACTGGAGTTTTCCTGAACATAGTCCCAAATCATTTTATATAAGGTATCACGATCAAAATCAAACCGGCTTTTTCCTTGCTTAACCAGCTTTTTTTCAAACACATATTGAGTCTCAATGCCAGCATGGTCAGTCCCAGGTAACCAAAGGGTAGAATCTCCTTTCATACGATGATAGCGAGTCAAAATATCTTCGATGGACACAAACATGGCGTGACCAACATGAAGAGGATCGTTGGCATTGGGTGGAGGCATAATGATGGTGAAGGGTTTGCCTAAACCCTTCGGCGCAAAAGATCCCGATTCCTCCCACCTTTTATAAATGTCACTTTCTTTTGATTGGTCGTAATTTTTGTCCATAATATCCTCCTATTTCAAAGGACGGTGAGTGTTAATCGAACCGTGGTACCACCTTTATTGCTTCTTAATTAAAAAAGCTCGATAGGTGACAAGTCTATCTCAAACGCTTACCAGAACATTATATACTATTTTCGCATTTGGCGAGAATAATAAATTTGGGTATTGGGATCAAAGCAATATTCAAATTTTGTAAAAGTGGTAGGTAACTCGAGATCAATCGCATTCACAATTAGGTTATTGGAAATTTGTCTCATTAATATAACTGGTGGTTCATATTTAGCATCAACCCATTTATTAGTAGCTTGATTAGTAATCAAAATGCGTTCTCCTAAGATATGAATGGCGACTCCATTGTTGGCTATTTCTGGTCGAAACAGAACATCTTTCAGAGGAGTGAGGAAATGTACACCATTTGAATTGTTTATTAATGAATTACGATCTGCGTCTGTAAGCAAAAAATCACCACCCGCACAGGCACCCTCGACCGCTGGAGCAGTAAAGCTACAAGCTACTAAACCTAAGGTAATAAGAGAAAGAGAGAAAACTTTTTTATTCATAATCTTAAGGTGATTATACTATAGGTTATTGATATTTGGAAGTATCAATTTGAATCAATCCGCTTACATTCTACTACCCGGAAGAAGTCGGGTGTTTCCCAACCAAAAATTTCCATTCTTTGAATATCACAATATCGACATTTACGACAGAGGGAACACGGGCGTTTAGTTCCTCCAGCTGTTGTTCCCGAGTCAGAGTATACATATCCAAGATTATACCCAAATATTTGACATTAAGAGAGAGAGAGTATAAGGAATATAAATAAAATGACAAGTCTATCAGAAACACCGCAGACCTTGTATCGTCTTTGCCAAAAACTTAACCAATCAGCTACCGAAATCGATCCACATATTCATTTATTCGCAGCCGTTTTTCAGAATTTACCACTAGTCGACAAGGAAGATGAGGTTGAGTTTGGCAGATGGGTCAACACGATTATCGACGTGGCTTGCTACCATGGGTTAGCTCCAACGTCATATTTTCAATTAATTAGAGAGGCTGCTTACAAAAACAATTTAATTAACAATCCTAGAGATAAAATGCCAAAAGGAATGTATATGAATCTAAACTGGAGAGGGACTGCACTGCGTCATATTCTTGAATCACAAAATCTTGGGCTTGGAGTAAGTAAACAAATGGGGGGAGTATAAAACATTGACAATCTTAAATATGTAGTGTATTGTATATACAAATGATATGGAGTTTGAATGGGACAAAGGAAATATTGGCAAGAATAAAAAACATCGGGTTTCAGACGAAGAGGCCGAAGAAATCTTCTCTGATCTTGAAAAGAAAAGGCAATTATTAGTTATTTATACGATTCGAGATAATCGAATCAGAATAATTTCTGCCAGAGATCTAAACAAAAAGAAAGAAAAACATCTATATGAAAAAGCCTTTAATACTACCAAAATTTAAAAACGAAGACGCCGAAAGAGCGTTTTGGGCAAAAATTAATCTGGCTGATTATTATGAGCCTAGTGATGCCCAGCATGTTTCTTTCCCAAATCTCAAACCCACCAGTCAGCCGATCTCTTTTAGATTGCCCAAGTTTCAAATCGCCAGGCTTAAAGAGCGGGCTAATTTGCTAAGCGTTCCTTATACATCGCTTGTAAAAATTGCCATAGACAAGTATCTGTCAGCCTAAATAATTTGATCTATCCGCCAGCGGGGGAGACGATCGAGAGAGTCGAAGTCTTTGACAAATAAACCTTTGGCAAATTTGAAGCTTGTATTTTTTCAAGACCCCGTCGTTTACCTTGCGGTTGAATCTTTCAACCATCCCATTGGTCCAGGGATGTTTAAACTTAATGGTTCGGTGTTGAATTTTGTGCTTAAGGCAGATTTTATCAAAAGGGTGAATTTTCT
>JACRNA010000011.1 GCA_016219445.1 Candidatus Amesbacteria bacterium | reverse complement strand
ACTTTGGAAAGAGATTCTAATCTCTTTCCGTATTGCGTAAGTTGTCTTGGCGTTCTTGTGTAATTTGATTTGCATGATCGTTAGTATATCATACTAACGTATCGTTATCTAACAATTAAGAAGCTGCTGAGTATCTATGGGAAAAAATTCAGCTCCCAATTCTAAGACCCCGGTTTTGGCTGCATACCAAGGGACTAGCAACCCGTTTAGATAAAAATAATAAATATTATGAGGAAAGTTTGGATGAATGAGGAAACTTAATAACCAACCCGCACAAACAAAACCCAAAGTAGACCAATGCATAACCATAATTGCCATCATTATCATCATGTATCCCGACAAATGCGTCATACCATATATCAAAGCTATTGTGCCCGCTAACCAATTCTTTTTATTAACTATGGCCCACATTCCGACTACTGATAAGGCCATAGCCAAAACTACCGGGCGTAATTCAGAAATATCCCGTAAAAACTGTGATGAAAATAACAACCCAAACACGGCAGCTCCACCGGCAATTGGTCCGGCTATTTTTGGGGCTGCAAAAGCAAATGCAAAAACAAAAATTGCATTCATGAACCATGCCGCGAATTTTGGAGACGTAAATGGCAATAATAATAAATGATAAACAAAATCTTTATCCGAAAAATAATTAGCAAACTAGGAAAATTTTGCCTGAGGCAATCCTTGAGAAATTCCCCTCATGCTCCAATGTAGGTATCCGTCGGCTCCAATAATTTGAGGAATAGAAAATTGCACCAAATACATCACTATTGTCACTATTGCAGGAATTATCCAAAACTTATATTTCATAAATCTTTGCCAACATTTTTTTTGCCCGATAAAGTTTACCTTCGAAACTACGGGTGGAAATTTTTAATTTTAAACATATTTCCCTCGAGGCCAACTGATCATAGTATCTAAATCGCAAAAGCTGACGGTAAACACTGGGCAATAAGCCCAAACATTTATTTACTTTTACCTTTAATTCATCCAAGATCATTTTTTCTTCCATGGAGATCTTTGGATCAAAGATTGAATTAAGTTTTTCGATGCTTGGAACGATTACCTTTGACTGTCTATTTACTTCGTCACGATAATAGTCAGAAAGTTTATTTAGAGCAATCTTACAGACCCAGGTAAAATATGAGCTTTTGTGTCTGAAAGTGTGAAACGATTTAAGTGCTGCCACCCACGTCTCCTGCAACACTTCCTGTGCTACTTCAGGGTTCTTACTTCTTTTTAGTAAAAATCTCAGCACCTTCTCCGAAACGTGGGTATTTTCCTCCATATCCGACTAATTATATATGAAAGAATTTTTTTGGTATCCGGGTTGTAGTGACTGTTGGTGGGTACCGGCCGAATGGATGACCTATAAATTTGATTGCTTTCTATCTTTTGTTCAAGGCTTATTGGGCTTACCTCCCACTTGATATACTATCGTGTATATTGTAATATTACAATATACACAAGTGTATCAAGTGGCATGACACCAGTTTCAAGATATAAGCTAAAACCAGAAAATGAGGCAAAAGTTTTGGAAGTATTTTTATCTGAGTTGTCTAGAATTACCAATAATACTGAATTGCGATCCTTAATATCATTACTCTTGTCCGAGTCAGAAAAAATAATGTTGGCTAAAAGAATGGCCGCGTATATTATGATCGAGCAAAATATTGCCGATTTGCATATTTCCCGATCTTTGCATCTGACTCGGATTACGGTAGCAAAGTTACGTTTGAATTATTTATTACAGAAAGAGAAAAAAGATCCTGTTGTAAATATTATTCAGAATCCAAGATTGGTAGAAATACTAAAGCCGCTATTCAACAAATTTTTAAAATATGCGATACGAGCCTCAATCGGAATTATACCAAGATAATTTATGTATATTGTACTATTACAATATACACATAGTAATTAGCTTTGATTTAGAGTAAAATACAAAGACGCTTGGGGAAAGCGTATTTTTATGCTAACAGATATTCGAAACATAGCTATTATTGCCCATGTCGATCATGGGAAGACGACTCTTGTGGATGGGATGCTCAAGCAGACCCATACTTTCCGTGATAACGAGGCTGAAATGACCCAAACCACCATTATGGACAGCAATGTCCAAGAACGCGAACGAGGGATCACTATTTTGGCCAAAAATACAGCTGTTTATTACAACAATGTAAAGATTAATATTATAGATACCCCGGGACACGCCGATTTTGGTGGTGAAGTGGAGCGGGTTCTGGGCATGGCTGATGCAGCATTGCTCGTAGTAGATGCAGCTGAAGGACCTCTGCCCCAGACTAAGTTTGTCTTGAAAAAAGCCCTCGGTTTGGGACTAAAAATAATTTTGGTAATAAATAAAATCGATAAACGGGATGCCAGACCAGAGGAAGTATTACATGAAACTGAGGAATTATTCTTAAAGCTCGCCACCCACGATGATCATTTGAGTTTCCCGGTAATCTACTGCGTTGGACGGGAAGGTAAGGCGGGAATGACTCCTACCACGATGGCTTCTGATTTATCTCCTCTTTTTGATTTAATCTTAAAGGAAGTACCCAATAGTGTAACTAATAACGATGATAATTTAAAATTGCAAATTGCCAATCTCGATTATGATCCGCATCTGGGAAAAATCGGTATTGGCCGTATTCGAAGTGGGCAAATCAAAGTAGGCCAGACCGTTTCGCTTCTGGATCCTGCTAAAAAATATGGCACTTACAAAATCGAAAAACTCTATACCAGTATTGGAGTAAAGCGCGAGGAAGTATCCGAAGCTCCTTGTGGAGATATTGTCTCTATTGCAGGAATCGAAGATCTGCAAATTGGTTTGACTGTCGGAAATACACAAGCTGTTCCTACTGACGCACTACCCATGATCAGCATTGAGGAACCCACATTGAAAGTTACAATAGGTGCTAATACATCGCCTCTGGCAGGCCGAGATGGAAAGTTTGTGACCAGTAGGCAAGTGGGAGAACGACTACTTCGGGAAAAACAGATAAATCTTGGGCTACGAATCAATCCCGCGGATGGTGGAGCCTTTACAGTCGTCGGACGGGGGGAATTACATCTTGCAGTACTCATGGAAAATATGAGAAGAGAGGGCTATGAGATTCAAGTATCAAAACCGGAGGTAATTATAAAAGATAATCAGGAACCATTTGAAGAGGTGACTATTGATGTACCAGACGAATATTTGGGGGCAGCCACGACAGAAATGGGAAGACGCAAGGCTACCCTCATGGATATGGAGGCAGATTGTAGAGGAAGCACCAGATTAATCTTTGAAATATCCCAAAAAAATATGATGGGGGCACGTAATATTTTGCTTACCAATACCAAAGGAACTATTTTGTTTAATACTATGTCTCTGGGTTACCGACCGATGGGACAATCTCTCGAGCAATTGCGAAACGGAGTCCTGATCTCCAATGATCCCGGTAAGGCCATGGCCTACTCCTTGGAAAATGCCCAAGAAAGAGGTGTCTTGTTTATCACTCCAGGAGTTGATGTATATGAAGGCATGATTGTAGGGCTAAATTCCCGTGACCAAGATATGGATATCAGTGTCACCAAGGGTCAAGCCAAGACCAACGTCAGGTCAGCAAACAAAGAAATGAAAATATCACTCACTTCCCCAATTATTATGAGTATCGAGCAAGCTCTCGACTTTATCGAAGACGATGAACTTATTGAAATCACTCCTCACAATGTCAGGTTGCGCAAAAAATTCTTAAACAAAGCCGAACGGGTTCGCGCCAACCGCGGGAAAAATTAATTATCTATCAAAAATTCCAATACCAATTTACTCCATTGCTCCATTTCGCTCTTTTTCTTTTCCAAAGATTTAAGGGGCAGAAATTCTTCTTTTTCAAATTTATCTATTTCCTTAATTATTGTTTTCCCCTCAACTTCAATTTCAAAAACTAAACCCATGTGAACTTTACCCACTCCACGATCTTCCTCTCCATCATGATTCACTATTCCCAAAAATGAAATTCCTAATATTGTCTTTGTTTCTATTTCTTCATCAAACTCTCTTTTTAACCATTCGGCCATAGTTCCCTTTATATCTTCTGCTCTTAAATGACCTCCGAATCCTATCAATCTACCACCATGCAATCTGGTCTCACCTCCCGTATTTTTTCTCCTAGCAGTTAAATATTTGCCGTCTTTTTTGATTAAAAAATAAGGAATTATTTGTTTTAGACTCTCGTCTTTTTCTAATTCCTCTGTTCTGTCTCGAAAAATCATATAGTGGCTTAACAATTTGAGCAGAACATCTTCTTTCATCTTCCTCATCCCACTCCAATATTCACCGTCAAAAAGATCTTTACGGGGAATCACAGCTAAATCTTTTTCTCCTATGGCATCAATATGTAAAACAGACCCTAAAATCATATTTTTATTTTAACATGAAACATAGACTGCACTTGACGTGGCGCCACGGCGGACGATAAGATTATTCTTGATCAAATATGCCAGATCGCGGTACAGGGTGGGACTACTAACAGATAAAAAACGCCTTTTGAGAAAATCAAATGAACAATTGGGGTGATCCTTGATAATTTCATAGATTTCTTCTTGCCTTAGAGACATGGTTTGTTTGGGATCAGAACTCACTATCTCTCCACCCTGAATTTTTTTTAAAGTCGATTTCCCCTGTTCGATTATGGCTGTGAGAAAAAATTCTATGAATAAAGTAGCATCTTTGGATGGTATTAAAGCGGAATAATAATTTTCTCTATGGGCTTCAATATATTCTTCCAGAGGTATCTGAGATTTAAACGAATATCTCCCATTGTGTAACAATAAAGTTGAGATGAGCCTACCTACGCGTCCGTTTCCATCTGGCAGGGGATGAATTTTTTCAAATACAAACTGGGCAATAGCGGCAAGAATAGGCATCGGTTCCCCAAGTGTATTTATAAAGCCGATATACTCCCTCATCAATCTGGGCAGTTCACTTGCCATTGGTGTCATGGCTATTGGATTTCCAAACTGATCAAATATAGCCCAAGGTTCTGTGCGTAAATATCCGCCATCTGCAATATCTTTCAATACTTGCTTATGAAAATTTTTGATCAAATCCAGACTAAGTTCACCAGAATATACTCCGGCATATATTTTATTGTAAACCTCCAGTAAATTCTGACTTTCCAATTTGGGATTAATTTCACTGTCGTCAAATCCTTCGATACGAGCTGAATATACAGAACTTTTTAATAGCGACAATCTCCGCAATTTTTCCTCTACACGGGGTAGTTGGGGTAAAGTATCAAATAATAGTTTCAAGGCTTCAAGCTCAAGCAATAGTTTTTGAATATGGTCTGTTTTGTCCCATTTATAATTCTCCCACATAACAAGATGATAGTACATTAGACCAGATGATACAAGATGATATTAGGTTTAAGAAGTTAAGAAAATATTATTTTTGTAATCCGAATATCGCCACCACGTGGGCGTAAATCTTAAAAATACACTTTCTTCATCCATGTGCTTTACATCCTCGGGATATTTGGCCAGTATTTTGTTTTTTATTTCATCCGTCCCCACAATAATTTCTATTTTCCCGTCAAATTGAACAGTTATCCAATCTTGCTCACTAAATCCAATCACGACAGACGCCGAGCCTAAGTTTTCCAACTTTTTGCTGCCTCTATGGGTAACGAAATAAATTAGAGTTGAGCCTTGATCAAAAGTAAAATGCGTAGCCGAAGCATAGGGAGTAGCCAAAACACATACCCTCTCTTTCGTCAAAAAATCAATAATTCTCTGATCCATAGCTTTTATTATACCCGTAACTTCCAATTCTCGACATTTTTCATTAGTATAACCTGAAAGTTCATATGGGTTTGGTGGAATATCTTTTGAGTAAGCCCCAAAGACCACTTTGAAGAGTCCTGCCCATGAACCACAGCCCAAGCACATCGAACAAGACTCGAGTGTGGAATACATAGTACAGTCTGACAAATTTTTAGGGTGTAATTTTTTGTACGCAAATTTAATACAATTGGTTTCCGCATGAGATGTGGGGTCTTTTTCTGGCCAAACCATGCTCCAGCCCTTAGCAATTACTTCTCCATCTTTGACCATGATTGCCCCAATTGGCGCCCCACCAGCAGCCAAGGAATTTCGTGCCTCTTCAATTGCCAATTTCATAAAGTCTTGATCGATCATATTTTATATATTACTGATAATGATTATTAATATCAATTATTTCTAATGTCTCGTCTGGATTATATGCGAATATCACTCTGTATTTTCTATCAATTCGAAACGAATACGATTCAAGAAACTTTATTCCAACTTTCTCAGTATTAAGTGAAGGGTGTGTAGGATCAGTAAGAAAATAATTTAATTGTTTTGTAAATTTTTTGTCTAAATTATGTCGTGATAAATATTTTTGTAAATCTTTCCGTAGTGGGTTAGCTTGCATAATAAGAAGATTTGGAGAATCCTTTTACCACACTATTAATAAATTTGTCATTATATTTGCCACTTTCTTTGAGTTCGTCCCTAATTTGACCCAACGGAATTTTAACAAAAGGTTTGAACTCAATACTTTTTGTAAAATATTTCCGCAATAACGCACGAAAAAATTCCGAGCGGGTAGCTCCTTGGGCTTTCACCTCAGTATTAATTTGGGTGATAAATTGAGTTGGTAAGGAAATAGTTAAAGTAGCCATAAGAATATTTAACAATATTTGTTATTCTTTGTCAAGATTTAGTTTCATAATACTTTTTGCTTCTCAATTCTTCTGGTAACAAATCAAGATCATTGTACACATTATAATCCTTTCCATAATTTAAATCTTTCATGAGCTTGGTGGGAGCGTTTCTCAATTTTAACGGTATTGGTAAATTGCCATATTGCTTGACGTCAGAAAGAGCCTTCATGTAGGCATCATAGGCCGAGCGGTCTTTGGGAGCTTTTGCTAAATATACCACACCCGCGGCTAAATTTTCTTGGCATTCGGGATATCCCACCGTCTCACAGGCTCGAAAAACTGCGTTTGCTACAACCAATGCTGTCGGCGAAGCCACATCTTCAGATGCAAATACTACCATCCGGCGGGCAATAAATAGCGGGTCTTCGCCACTATCAACCATGCGTGCCAGATAATAAAGAGCGGCGTCAGGATTACTTCCACGCATGCTTTTGATAAAAGCCGAAATAATATTGTAATGCTCATCGCCCACTTTGTCATAGCGCAAATGTTTTGATTGTAGGGTATTTTTTAAAGTTTCCACCGTAATTTTTTGGTAGAGTTGCATGGCATTATCAATAATTGTCAAGGCTTGTCTGGCATCCCCATTGGACATTCTGACAATCCAATCGATAGATTCTATATCGAGAGGAATTTTGCTTATGATCTTTTTCATTTCTTCATCTGACAATTCATTTAGGACAAATACCCGAAGACGTGAGAGTAATGGAGAAATAATTTCAAAGCTGGGGTTTTCGGTCGTGGCTCCAATCAAAGTTATTGTCCCGTTTTCGACATAGGGCAAGAGAAAATCCTGCTGAGCTTTGTTAAAACGGTGGATTTCATCCACAAACAAAATAGTCCCGGGGGATTTGACGGCTTTGCGCATTTCGTCTTTGCCGGCCGATACTGCCGACATTTCAACCAATGGCGCATTTAGAACTGCTGCGTATATCCGCGCTAATGTGGTCTTGCCAACACCGGGCGGTCCCCACAACACAAACGAAAATCTTTGTTTGTTTTCAATGGCAATCCGCAAGGGTTTTCCCATTCCCACCAGATGTGTCTGTCCCACAAATTCATCTAAACTTTGGGGTCTCATTTTAGCCGCCAGCGGCTCTGTCATTTTTTATCATCCTCACATAAATAATTCATTTGATTGTCCTTAAATTCATAATATCGTTTGTCTGCGATTACCAGACTACTATTGACTCGAGACTTAAGTAATTTATCTGTCTGGAGCCCATAAAAAATAATTTTGGAAGTTACTTGGTCTATTACTGCGTGTTTCTGGCAACCCAGACCACATTCGTGATTTACAATCGTGTATTTACCGGCAAAATTAACAGCTGACCCGGTGGCAGATAGCAATTCCGCTTCCATCTCCTCCTTGGCCATTTTGTTATTATCAAGGTCAATCACACCTATTACTCCACCTCTACTTTCTACCAAATAATCTTCAAACCGAGGGAGAGACTTGCATGTTTCTCCCATCGAAGGCTTGGGCCATGTGGCTCGCAAACTTAATAGATAGACTAATCCAATAATTGCAATTATTGCTACAATCCCCTTTTTCATAATCCCATGTTAACATAACCTATGGCTATATTGATATTAATAATCTCACTTCTGCCAATGTTTTTTTACAAACTTGGATCTTCGTCTCTTGTAAATTGGGATGAAGCTTGGTATGCAGAAATAGCCAAGCAACTGCTCATTTCTGGCAACCTCTTGGTAATGAAGTTCAACCAGCAAATCTTTACCGACCATCCCCCGGGAGGTTTTTGGCTGATTACAATTGGCCAGCAAGTTTTTGGGATCAATGAATTTGGCTCCCGAATTATGTCTGCGGTCTTTGGAATATTGGGAATATTGGGGATTTACCTTCTCGGAAAAGAACTGTTTGGAAAAGTGGTGGGTTTTTGCTCAGCATTAGCCCTTGCAACTGCACCTTGGTATTTATTCCGCTCCCGATCAGGTGACCTTGATATTTTTCTGACAGTTTTTATGATCTGGACAGTCTATTTCTCTGTCAAAAAATATTTCTGGCGAACTACAATATCATTATCTTGGTTATTTCTTATTAAAACGGCGGCTCCATTTGTAATCATCCCATTACTTTTTATACTTTGGGGGAAGAAAGTATTTAGATTGTTGGTTTTACCCATAACCATTTATTTAGCTTGGGTATCTGCCAATGTGGTTGCCTCTTCCACTTTCTTTACAAAATATTTGTTTGTGGGTTTGCCAGGACTTGGGCAAAAGACTTCACTCTGGAGTAATCTAATGCAAATCAAGGTCTTTGTCCATCATGGCATTGGAAATTGGTTTCGATATTCAGTCTTTGCACTTGCCATCTCGACTTTTCTAATTCGTCAAAAAAGATTTTTGATTCCGACAGTCGCAACGGCCTGTATCCTGATGCCTATGTTATTCTCTGACCGTGCCAGGCTCTGGCATATGATTCCCGCCTATCCATTTTTACTCCTAGCGCTTTTTGGGGTGATCCGAAAAGCAGGTGTAATAATAACTTTATTGTTTACCCTGTTTATAGCAACTCCCATGCTCCAAAGAAATAGGTATGAGATAGTAGATATCACGACCTATGTTTCCGATGAGGCAATCCTGTCTCAAAAGGCATCGCTACTTAAGGAACGATTGTATATTGGAGAAAACTTTGTACCGACAGCTGCCTTTTATTCAAACAAACAAATCGAGAGAATGTATGGCACTATTGACGAATTATTTGCTCACGCAGATGCCAATTTTCTGCTTATTGCCGACCGCGAAAAATTCAAAAACACAAATCTACGGTATGAATTTATCGCTAGAGACCGCGACAAACTACTCGTAAGGTTCAAGAAGTTTTAATTATCCATGTATTTAATCTAATTAAGTCTTGGTATTTGAGTGTGTGTATATTGTAATATTACAATATACACTAACCTTAGTTTGAATAAATTAATGTATCTTGACTCTTGAATCCCAATTTGTCTTGACCGACGGTAAAGCCTTTTGTTTCGGCATAATGAATCAAAGATTCTAACCAATTGACTCCGGGTTTAATTATGATTGGTTCGTCGATAACACAACAGGGTGAATGCAGACCTATCAAGAATTCATAATCCGAAGCCATATCAATTTCAAACGATTTGTCAATCCTGCTAATTTGTCCGCGTTTATCGATATCTAATGTCGTTCTCACTTTTTGTAAATTTTTAAAAGTCCTAGGTAATATTTGACTGACTGGATCAATAACTGTCACATCCCAACCACTTTGAATTAGTAAATAAGCCAACAAGCCCTTTCCTCCTCCCACATCTACAGCTTTTTGTGGTGGATAATGCGATACCAACCACTCATGCAGTAACTGAAATCTAAATCTGCGACTTCTCCGCCTCATTGAAGTATTCTAACAATTCCTGACTTGATTTTTCATAATTATTTGAGTCATACAAAAACGTCTGCCAACCCAATGATTTTGCAGTATCAATATTTACTTTGGTATTTTCAACAAAGAAAATTTCTTCCCCTTTTGCCTCTGCTAATTTTTCGGCCAGTACATAAATCTCTGGGTCTGGTTTTTGTAAACCAACTTTACTTGAATCAATTATAATATCCCACCCAATCTTCGGAATAATTTTGTTTTTCAAAATTGACTTATACATTTTTGGGTACATATTGGTTAGGAGTCCAATCTTAAAATTCTTATGTATATTTTCGATTACTGGAATAATTGATGGATTTTGTTAAGTTGGGAAGGTTAAATTTTTTGAATATTTTTCGAGCGATTCAATACAGTGCAAAATATGTACCAAAAGAATTTCTGGATTCTTTATCATACTAATCTGACTAAATCAAGCAAGCTTTTACCTTTTGGTAGTTCCACCAATACATCAATGTCACTGTCAATTGTGTTTTCACCCCTAGCATATGATCCAAAAATTGACGACCTGATCACTCCTTCCTCCTGTAGAACGGGAAGAGCCTTGTTTTTGATATCAGTGAGTACATTTTTCATAATTTTATTATATCACCTAATTATTCACTGCCCAAAATTATTTCCACATCAAATTCACTATCTCCTGTGACTGTGCCTGTATCCTGGGCCAGGGTGTACCCTGACAAATCTTTCTTGATATCAGCCAAAAAATTGGCTTTTGATTTTTTGATTGAAAGTTTTGTGGAAATATAATCTTTGGAATCGGCATTTCCGACTGCCACTTCTGGATAGCCCAATGCCTCGAGCTTTGTCTTGGCTTTGCCAGCCAGTCCCCCAATTCCTGAACCATTGAGAACTTGGATCTTAAAATCCTCGCGCTTAAATACCGGAACTGGGGTGGCAATTGCCACAGGTGACGGAGTGGGTAAAGCTTTTGCCTCTTTGGGTTTATCTGATTTGAATATCAAATACAATAAGACACCTCCATAAACAACAGTTATCGCGATGGTTAGCCAAAGCCATTTTCGGGAAAAATATTCCAACTCGGGCGCTGGCACCTCCAAGGGTGTCACCAAACCTTCTGGTAATTTTATTTCCGACTCTTCCATATCTATATTCTAGCAGAAATATTGGCTTGTTTGAGAATTGAAACTAATGTTTTTCGTTTTAAATCTTTGTTATGAAATGGAACTGTCGTTCGCAAATTAGTTTCAGGATGAAAAAGTTGGATATGGCTACCAACTTGCCGCTTTTCAACAAAACCATGTTTTTTGAGGATTTTTAATAATTCCCGCGGTTTTAAACTTGGCAGATTACCCATAGTTTTAGATTGCAAATTTTAGAGAGGGAAAATTTATACTGATAGGAGCCACAAACACATTCTCGTCTGGTTCGGGAATTGGCTCACCGTCTTCTTGCATACATAAAATGTATCCATTTATGGCATCTCTTGCCATCTCGGTAGCTTTTTCAAAAGTATCTCCCTCTGTAACCAAGCCCGGTAATTTGGGTACAGTCACAACAAATCCACCCTCTTCACAAGGCTCAAATACAGCATTATATTTTAAGACATTTTGGACAATTTTCTTAGCCATATTATTATTATATCATTGCTTATCCAGTTCTAGTTTGGATAATGGCACCTCTTGTATTTTTTGCCAGAGTTGCACCAGCAGGGGTCGTTGCGGCCGAGGGTCTTGTGCGCATTTTGCACTCCAACTTTTTGCAATCCCTGCATGGCACTCAAAAAATCTGTTGATTTTTTAGGAACTAGTGGTTGTTGTTGGACATGTTGTTGTGGGCCGTTCATTTGAATTCTGAATAACCGCCTCGCAAACTCTGAATTTATTTGGGCAAGCAAGCGCTCAAACATGGTGAAGGCTTCGCCTTTGTATTCGACCAATGGATCACGCTGGCCATAACCGCGAAGACCAATACCTTCACGTAGATCGTCAATGGCATCCAGATGAGCCACCCAAAGATTGTCAATACTGGACAGATAGGCAAATCTGATTATTTCTTTCCAGGCACTTTCTCCCACCTGAAGTTTCCTTTGATTGATTGTATCATTGATTATTTGATTAATTAAAGAAATGATTTCAGTAGCCACTCCAAACTTCTTGAATTGCATCGATATCGCCTGAGCTGATGCATCGTCAAACGGAACAACATCCAAGAGAGCTGTGGTAATCGGCAGAACTTCTGCCTCGACAATTCCCCGTGGAGCATAAATCTTGACCGTATTGGCAAGTTGAGCTTGAATTTTCTCTACAATCTCGTTATCTGTAATAGCGTTATTCAATATTTTGTTTCGCAGACCATAAACAATTTCCCTTTGTTTGTTCATGACATCGTCATAATCTACCACGTGTTTTCGGGCATCAAAGTTGAAACCCTCGACTTTAATTTGGGCTTGCT
Source organism: Candidatus Amesbacteria bacterium (assembly GCA_016219445.1). Lineage (GTDB taxonomy): Bacteria > Patescibacteriota > Microgenomatia > CAZETR01 > Amesbacteraceae > JACRNA01. Next base: position 25,275 of record JACRNA010000011.1, on the reverse strand, counting down.
CAATAGCTCTCGTCACCATACCGTGTTCGATTGGTTCGTCCTCTGGAATTTTTAAGAAACCCATAATCTTAGCCACCTGGTCTCCACCAAAGATGCGCATAATTTCATCATCAAGCGCCAGATAAAATTTGGTCGAACCCGGATCACCCTGACGGCCGGCCCGACCCCGCAATTGATTATCAATCCGTCTTGACTCATGGCGTTCGGTACCAATGACCCGCAAGCCCCCGAGCTTTACTACTTCGTCATGATTTTTTTGCCATCGGGCCATTTCTTTTTCATATTGTTTTGGTGTCAGCTTTCTTGACGGCTCCGTTCCTCCCAAGATAATATCGACACCTCGTCCGGCAATGTTGGTGGCAATGGTAACTCCGTTTTTTTGACCGGCTTCGGCGATTATTTGGGCTTCCCGCTCATGATTTTTAGCATTGAGGATTTGATGGGGTACACCCTTTTTCTTGAGTATTGTGGCCAATAATTCGTTCTTTTCAATCGACGTTGTGCCTACCAATACCGGTTGACCTTTTTTGTGAAGTTCTGCAATTTCGGTTGCTAATGCTGAATATTTGGCTCTGGTTGTCTTGTAAACCGTATCCGGAAGATCGGCGCGGATATTGTTTCTGTTGGTTGGAATAACCACCACATCAAGCTTGTAAATTTTGCGCAGTTCTTCAGCTTCTGTTGCAGCCGTCCCGGTCATACCCGCTAATTTTTCATACATTCTAAAATAATTTTGAAATGAAATAGTGGCCATTGTCTTCGATTCTTGCTGGATTGTCACATTTTCCTTGGCTTCGACTGCTTGATGTATGCCTTCAGACCAACGGCGCCCTGGCATTAGTCTTCCTGTAAATTCATCGACAATAATGACTTGGTTATCTCGGACTATATAGTGCTTATCCAGCAAAAATAAGGTTCTGGCTTTGAGAGCATTTTCCAGATGATGAATCATGTCAAAATCTTTCTCATAAAGATTTGTGATACCAAGCATTTGTTCAATTTTTTTCAGTCCCTGCTCAGTCAGAGATGCTGTACGGTGTTTTTCTTCGATAATATAATCCCCATCGGGTGAAAGCCTATCAACAAGCTTCGCAAATTCATAGTATTTGGAAGTGGGTTCAGTATCTGGCTGAGAAATAATAAGAGGAGTCCTGGCTTCATCAATAAGAATTGAATCTACTTCGTCAACAATGGCAAAATGGTGTTCCCTCTGGGATTTATCCGCAAAACTGCCCACCATATTGTCTCTTAAATAATCAAAACCAAATTCGTTGTTAGTGCCATAGGTAATGTCACAGGCATAGGCTTCACGTCTGGTTATCGGTTTTAGATGGGCGAGTCTATCATCACCGTGGCTGGTGTCAGAATATTTGGGGTCATAGACAAACGATTGCTCGTGGACAATAACACCCACTTTCAACCCTAAAAGGTGAAACGTCGGACCGTTCCAGCCGGCATCGCGGCGGGCTAAATAATCATTGACCGTTACCAGGTGCACGCCACGACCAGATAGAGAGTTGAGATAGAGGGCGGGGACTGCCGAAAGAGTTTTTCCCTCACCGGTTTTTTGTTCGGCCACCTTTCCGTCGTGAAACGCCGCCGCCGCCATCAATTGGACATCGTAGAGCCGCATTCCAATGGCCCGGTCGGAGGCTTCACGCACCAGGGCAAAAGCCTCAGGTAGCAACTGATCTCGTGTCTCTCCACTAACCAATCGCTCTTTAAAATCGGCTGTCTTAGCAGAAAAGTCTTCGTCTTTGGACTTCTTGAATTTTTTTTCATATTCAGCCACCGGAGCAATCTTGATTTGCAACAAGTCCACTTCTTTTTTATTTAGGTCAAAGAACTTATTTAAAAATCCTAGCATACGAAGATTAATTATAGCCGTTTACTCACAAATAATCATCACATTGGTTAAGACCCGTTGTAATTTAATGTTTTTGTAATATTTTCCCAATTTCTTTATCAATTTTTCTGCGTCTTCTTTCTTTTGGGCATCATAAAAAAGATGGTTGAAGATTGCTATTTTCCCCAATCGACGAACTTTCTCCAAAAAACTTTTTGTATAAACAAATTTCGGACACTTATCTCCCACGTATAAATCAACCAGTATCAGTTCATAAATTTCTTTTGGACAATACTTACTTGCATCGATATTTATTATTTTCAAATTTGGAATTTTGTCCAAATCAAAATATTTCTTGCCAATCTTGATCATCACCGGATCAATTTCCACCCCTGTTATCCTCACATTTTTAAATTTTTTATTTATTATTCTCGCCGCCGTTCCTGTAGCTAATCCTAAAATCAAAACATTAGACATTAGACATTGAATATTAAATATTATCGGTTTCCACAGGTCATTTATAATCCCCCCACTCTGTGATAACACTCCAGTGGTAACATAGTACTGCCATCCCCAATCCCAAATCTTTTTAACCGTCAACTTGCCAGAATACTTGGACTTAAATTCTTCGACAATCATTGATAGCTCTTGGCCTGCAAATTAAACATATGCGAATATTTACCAGCTTCTTTTATGAGGGCTTCGTGTGTCCCGTGTTCAATCACGCGACCGTCATCCATTACAATAATCTGATCAGCGCGCCGAACGGTGCTGAATCTATGGGAGATAAAAAATATGGTTTTATTTTTTCCAATTTTTAGAATATTGTCAAAAATTTCTTCTTCAGCTTCGGGATCGACATTGCTGGTCGGTTCGTCTAAAATCAGCATTTGGGGATTTCTAAACAAAGCTCTGGCAATCGCTATCCGCTGCCATTGACCAGTCGAGGCTGCCACACCTTTGGGAAAGTCCCGAGACAGGGGATTTTCATAGCCGAGGGGTAAGCTCGTTATCCATTCGTTCATCCCAACTTTTTTTGCGTATTCTTTTATTCTTTTACTGTCATTATTTTTGGAGATATCACCGGCGGCAATACTTTCACTGACTGTCACATTGTATCCCTCAAAATCTTGAAATAAGACTGACAGAGATTTCCAATATTCTGGTTTTTTCAGATCAAAAACCTCTTGTCCGTCTACGGTTACACTTCCTTTGTCAGGCTTGTAAAAACCACACAGGAGCTTTACTAAAGTAGTCTTTCCGGCGCCATTTTTCCCCACAATGGCGAGATTATCATGAGCCAAAACCGAAAAACTTACCCCCTTGAGAATCCAATTTTCGGTATGGGGATATTTAAACCAAACATCTTTAAATTCTATCTTTTTACTTATTTTTCCACTGAAATCGGTTCCTCTGTCTATACCATAAGGCTCCCCCATGTCAAGTAACCACATCACATCCGATAAATATAAGTAGTTTTCGTATAGTTCAAGGCTCGTCGTCGTTAAATTAGTCACATTTTGTTTAAAATTTGAAATTGCTCTAATATAGGCTTGGGCTGAACCAACCGTAGATTTACCAATTATTACCATAAAAGCAAAATATCCGTCAAAAGCATATGAAACTATATCATCTACGGTTCCTGCTAAATAACCCCAAATCCGGCCTTGTTTCATCAAATCGCTCCGGAGAACGATTATCTTTTCCCAGGCATCATGAATCTTACTCTTCAAATAATCTTTCATCCCTAAAAGTCTTAAATCCATATAGGATCTAGTCCTACCCAAGAAATAACTATACATTCCCCTAAACCTGTGAAATATCGAAACTTTATCCTCCAATTCAAAATCTTTTTTGATAAATATTCTCTCGACTATCAAACTGGGGATCAGCGATAACAGAGAAAGAATTATGACTATTGGCTGACCAATAGCAAAGATAGAAAGTGAGGACACTACACCAGATAAATAGGTCGAAAGCTGCAAAACCTGATCGGCCACCCGGCGGATTCTTCCACCCGTTTCTCTTTCAATTCTCATATACCGGTCTTTAAAATCCGGATTTTCCAGATCCGGCACTGAAATTGAAGCATATTTTGAAGCAATCATGATCTCCACTTCACTTCCTGTTCTCATAATCAATACCCTGCTCCAGTATCCCGATATTCTTCTAAACAAGGTTTTGATCAACTGTAAACCCATTCTTCCTAAAACTAACCAGACAATAATTTGAAATGATTTTTGGGGTGAAGGATTGGTAATATTAGAGACCAAAACATCAAAAAATCTTTTGTCGAGATATAAACTGGGGATTATTGTAGCGCTGAAAAGAATATTCAAAATCACCACACCCAAAAACATTCCCTTGTTGATTTTCCACATTAATCCACCCACAAAGGAGTTTATCGACAAGATTTGTCCCAAAGCCGAAAAGCTGGGTCTTTTAAATGCCATCACTATATTTTACTTCTTTCGCTCTATTTTGTCCTTACCCATATAGGAACGCAAGACTTCGGGGATTGTCACCGACCCATCAGCGTTTTGATAATTTTCAAGAATTGCCAAAGGCGTACGAGAAGTGGCAATGGCTGTTCCATTGAGCATATGGATAAAATCAACTTCTCCAGTTTTCCGCTTGAAACGAATGTTAAGATTCCTAGCCTGATAATCAGTACAATTGGAGGTTGAAGTAACTTCGCCATAGCCGCCCCTTGTGGGCATCCAAGCCTCCACATCAAACTTACGAACTGCCATTGACCCAAGATCTCCAGTGCACATTTCTAATACTCGGTAGGATAAACCTAACAATTGATATATTTTTTCTTCCATGGCTAAAATATGCTGATGAAATTTGTCTGATTCTTCTGGTATACAATAGATAAACATTTCTGCTTTGGTAAACTGGTGAACACGATATAAACCTTTGGAATATTTTCCATAAGCCCCTTGCTCCTGTCGGAAGCAATGCGAATAACCGATATATTTAATTGGTAAATTATCTTCAGGGATAACTTCATCAGCATGCTTTCCGGCCAATGTTACTTCGGCTGTAGCGATCAACCCCAAATCTTCATCTTCGATTTTGTAAGTTTGAGCTTCTTTGCCCTTGGGCATATAACCTGTGCCAATGTAATATCGAGCTTTGGCCAAATCAGGTGTGATAACTGGTAAAAAACCTTCTTTACTCAATAAATCAAATGCAAAGCGTGTGAGGGCTAATTCGAGCAAAGCTCCGTCTCCGTACCAAAAATAAAATTGGGAACCTGAAACTTTAGCACCAGATACAAAATCTAGAATCCCCAAATTTTGACCTAATTCTAAATGGTCTTTGGCTACGAAATCAAATTTGCGGGGGGTACCCCACTTACGCACTTCAACATTGTCCTTTTCATTTTTTCCTTTGGGAGATAATGACAACGGCGGATTGGGAATCTGATTAAGGACTTCAAACAAATTTTTACCAACTTCATCTAATTGCGGTTCCAATTCTTTGAGTTGAATCTTTATTTGTTTTCCTTCCTCCATTTGATCTTTGTTCAGTTGGTTACGTTTAGCTCTTAGGTTTTCTATTTGAGTCATCAGCCCCCGGTGTTTTTTGTCCAATTCAACAGCCAGATCCACGATTTTGACATTATAGCCCTTATCCGCTGTTCCTTGACGAACCAGATCTGGTTGTTCACGAATAAGTTTAATATCAATCATATTTTTATTATACTTCCGCCCCGAAGGAGTTGCCAGCTGAAGTGGTTGCTCAATTTAGTTTCCCTTAAGCTCCGTAGTTGGATGCTACATCAACGCTTGAAGAGTATTATATTACAAGCTAATGTCTGATGCAATACCCTGCATGGCAGAAAGTGTGACTATGGTGTGCTGGTCGGGAGTATCTTTGGTTTCTTCCCAATCTGAGTCGTGAATAATCCCAAGAATTTCCCAAGTTTCTGGATTTCTACCTAATTTTTGCGCCAAAGATTTCATGACAATCCCAACACTCAAGCAATGTCTCCTCAAATTCTCATTTTGAATATGGTCATTGAGGAGAGCAAGTGCTTGGGATTTGTCAAGTTTCATAAGATTCTTAGGTTACTTAAGAGACTTACGGAAGTCTTGGCGTAAATTATATAACTTTTCTGTATATCCACCTTCTGTTATAAGTTTATGCTCGAGTGCGTCTACTTGTTTGTTTAAGAGATAGGTTGCAATGTGACAGAGGGTCAGAAGTAAATTTGCAGTTTCCTCCGGATCATCAGGTAGCTCCCATTTTTCGTCTCCTATGCTTCCTAAGTTACTTAAGTTACTTACAATTTTTGAATACTTACTCCTAATCTCTAGGACACGTGGGTCATTTTTATCCCACATTTTTAATTTTCTTTGTCTTATGAAATCTTCGATATCGCCAATCAGTTCTTCTATCGACGCCTTGGCTACATTTGTGAGCTTTATTCCGGTTTTTACACTAGTCTTTAATATATCAGAGCCTTCGACAATATTTTGTTTTCCCGATCTGGCCGCTCCATCCATTTGTTCATGTAATTTCCAACTTTGAATATATTTTTTGGTAAACTCTACCTCCAGATCATAAATTATCAATGAATACCAATATGTCAGGAGTCTTTTATAAGGTTGAGTATTCACTTATTTTCTGGTCTAAGAGTTGGAAATAAAATGACTTCTTTAATTGACCAAGTGTTTGTAAAAAACATTGTCAGGCGATCCATACCGATACCTATTCCACCCATGGGGGGCATACCATATTCCATAGCTTCCAAGAAATCTTCATCCACCTGTTGGGCTTCATCCTTGTCACTTCTGGCAGCCTTGGTGTCCATCTCAAAACGCTCTCGCTGAACTAGGGGGTCGGTCAACTCTGACCAGCCATCACAAATTTCGCGGCCTCCAATATAGCCTTCAAATCGTTCTACCCAACCGGGTTTTGATCTGTGTGGCTTGGACAATGGACTGACTTCTTGGGGATAGTCTATTACAAAAACTGGTTCAATAAGAGTCTTTGATATTTTCTTGTCAAAGATATCAAAAATTAATTGTCCTCTTGAAACACCTTTTACCACTTCTATCTTATTTTCTATGGCATACTTAATTAAGTCATCTAAAGACAACTTCTCAACATCTAATTTCAATCTCTTAATTAATAAATCTGTCATACAAACTCTAGACCATTTTTTACTAATGTCAATTTTGTGTTCGTCCACTTGCATCTGAGCCTTACCGTATATTTTTTGTGCCAGGTGTTTGATAAGTCCTTCGGTTCTATCCATTACTCCGTGGTAATCGGTATATGATTCGTACCATTCCATCATCGTAAATTCTGGACTATGGGAATGGTCTATTCCCTCGTTTCGAAAATCACGTCCTATTTCATACACTTTCTCGTAACCACCCACTACCAATCTCTTTAGATATAATTCAAACGCAATCCGCAAATAAAAATCGGTATCCAATGCGTTCATGTGAGAAGTAAACGGTTTGGCATTTGCGCCACCATAAAGTGGATGAAATATTGGTGTTTCTACCTCTACAAAACCCTGAGTATTAAGATAGTTTCGTGTTTCACGAAGAATTGTAGACCTGATGTTAAATTTGTTTTTTATTCCAGGATCCAATAATAAATCTAAATATCTTTTTCTGTATCGCTCTTCTGTGTCTTTTAATCCACTCCAATCATCTGGCATGGGACGAAGTGATTTACCCAAGATTTCAAAATAATTCATGTCAATAGTAATTTCACCCGCTTGAGTTTTGACTACATTACCTTTTACTCCCAGAAAATCACCTATATCTAGTAGCTTTAATATTTTGAACTTATCGGCTAATATTTTCTTCTGAAAGAGAAGCTGGATTTGCCCTGATTCATCTCTCAAGTCCATAAAGATCACATTCCCATGCTCACGTAATTTCCATATTCTACCTGCGACAGAAACTTCTTTTCCTAATGAATTTAATACCTGGGATATATTTATTTTTGCAAGAGAAAATCCGGTTGGGAACGGATTAATATCCAGAGCCTTGAGTTTATCTAGTTTAGCTAGACGTAATTTTCTTATTTCGTCTAAACGAGTTGCCATAATCTGATTTTAGCTTATGGACAGCACTGTGTATACTATCTTGCCAGCAGGAGCCGCCACATCCACCTGTTCACCTATCTTTTTACCCAACAGTGCTTTTCCAAGAGGTGAGGTGTGAGATATTTTCTTTTGTGATGGATTGGCTTCCCATTCGCCGACTATCTCAAAGACAGCCTCTGTTTTTCCGACTTTGACTTTAACAGCATGCCCAAATGAAACTTCTGTATTATTAGTTGGCTTTGAAACACTCGCATTGACGAGTAAGTCCTCTAATTCGGCTATTTGACCCTCGATAAACGACAGAGATTCCTTGGCATCCTGATAATCACTATTTTCAGACAAATCACCCATACTGCGAGCTAGTGACAACCGTTCGACCAGCTGGGGGCGCTTGACCGACGTCAAAGCCTCAAGCTCTAATTTGAGCCTGTCTAACCCTTGTTTTGTAAGAAGAAATTGACTATTCATTCGTGCAAAAAAATAACCGCCCGAAGTGCGTCTGTGTATCCTACCGCTTTTTATTGGTCTTGTCAATGTTTCGTTGTGACTCCACAGGGAATCGGACCCTGGTTTACAGATTGAGAATCTGCCGTCCTAGCCGCTAGACGATGGAGCCAATGCGTGTACTCGCTCCATTTTAGCAGAAGGTATGAGTTTGAGAGCGATCTTCAAGACTTGATCAAGGTGACTGACAAAATGAAACTTCAATTCTTTTTTGACATTGTCTGGCAAATCTACTAAATCTTTCTCGTTTTCTTTTGGCAATATAACTGTCGTTATTCCAGCTCTGTGTGCAGCGATAACTTTTTCTTTGACTCCACCTATTTCCAGCACTCTTCCCCGCAAGGTAATCTCACCCGTCATTGCCACTTCACGGCGGACAGGTAAGTCAGTTAGTGATGATATGACAGCCGTCGCAATAGCAATACCTGCCGATGGTCCGTCTTTGGGGACTGCCCCCTCGGGGACATGAATATGAATATCCAGCTCTTTGTAAAAGTTTTCTTTTAGTTGTAAGGTATCCCACCGGCTTCGGATATATGAGAAGGCTGCTTTGGCAGACTCTTTCATGACATCACCCAGTTGACCCGTCAGCTGTAATTCACCCTTGCCTGGCATATGGGCTACCTCGATAAACAAAATATCGCCACCGGCAGCCGTCCAGGCAAGACCAGTACTCATACCGATTTCATCCCTGGTTTCGGCCAAAGTTTCAGGCATTCTTTGTGGACCTAAGTATTTGGAAATGTCCTTTTGTAATATTTTGTCCCCACTGGAAAATTTCTTTTTCTCTGCAATCTTACGGGCAATTTTTCTGCAAATCTTGGCAATATTACGTTCTAGATCGCGGACTCCTGCTTCCCTGGTATACCGGGTGGCAATTTCTTTGAGTGCCGAATCTTCTATTTGTAGGTCCAGCGGTAGGGCAGCTTTTTTGAGATTTTTGGACCAAATATAATTTTTGGCAATTTTTACCTTTTCATCGATGGTATATCCGGAAAACGATATGACTTCCAAGCGATCTTTAAGGGCAGATGGTATAGTATCCAGATTGTTGGCTGTAGCAATAAATATAACTTGGGAAAGATCAAATGGAACTTCTAGATAATGATCTGAAAAAGCATTGTTTTGCTCGGGGTCTAGGGCTTCCAATAGGGCTGAAGATGGATCGCCTCTATAATCTGATGCTAGTTTGTCCAATTCGTCTAGCATAAAAACCGGATTATTGGTTCCGGCTGTCTTTATTCCTTGAATAATCCGTCCCGGCAAAGCCCCAACATATGTCCGCCTGTGGCCGCGGATTTCGGCTTCGTCACGAATTCCACCAAGAGATATCCTCACAAATTTCCGTCCTAAGGCACGTGCTATAGATTTTCCAAGTGAAGTCTTGCCAACACCAGGGGGACCCGCAAAACAAAGTATCGTCCCAGTCATACCATCTTTATCTAGAGATTTCTGATTATTTCGGAGCTTCATAACAGCCAAATATTCCATAATTCGTTCTTTGACTTTAGCCAAGCCATAATGATCTTCGTCTAAGATTCTCGCAGCCCGAGATAGTGCTACATGATTTTTTGAAGCCATATTCCAAGGCATATCACACAGCCAATCTAAATAGTTTCTAATATATGTCGATTCCGGATTATGAAAGCTCATCTGTGAGAGCTTTGCCAGCTCTTTCTCGGCTATTTTGCGGACGTTGTCTGGCATGTTGGCAGTTTTGATTTTTTTCTTCAAAGTAGCCGTGTCGTCACCCATTCCATCTGTCTCAGAGCCGAGCTTTTCCAATTCTTTGGAAATTGTCTTTTGTCTTTCGCGCAAGACCTGCTCTTTGTAATTTTTGTCAAATTTTGCCTGGGCTTGGGAAACTATATTTTTTTCGAGATCCAATAATTTTATTTCATGATTCAATAAGTCCAGAGTCTCATCAAGGCGCTTTTCGACAGATATTGTCTCCAACAATTTTTGTTTGACTTCAGTTTTTAGATCCAGGAGATTAACTACTTGATCCGTCAGCTCAGCTGCTGATACGCCGGACATAAGTTTCATAAATATTGGAAAATCACCAGGTCTCCCCATATCAAATAAGTTCTTTAGTTCATTTAGGATCTGCCTGCCTGTGGCTACACTTTGATCTGATTCTTGATATGTCTCGTTTATTACAGTAACTGTGGCTGACAAAAATGGTCCAGTCTGATTGATTGGACCAAGCCTGACTCTAGCGATACCCTTGACTCGAGCCAACAATTCGTGTCCCATAGGAGCAAATTGCTCTACTTCACAAAGAGTTCCCACTTCATACAGATCCGTCAAATTTGGAATATCTGTTTTGTTCTTTTGGCTTACCAATACCAAATATTTATCAGCCCGGATTGCAGACTCTATTCCGGAAATACTCAAAGGTCTACCAAATGTCAATGTGGGCTCGGTATGAGGAAATACGACACCGTCTCGAAGAGGAACGACCGGGTAAATTCTGGTTGGAGCAAATCTCATATATTAGCAGTCTAGCATTTGTGGTGCTAAAATACAAGCATGTTACCAATCAAGTTTTTGCAAAGTCTCCCAACAGACATCAAGGTCTCTGATTTTGACCGGATTCTGCCTACCACTTTCCGGGTCAATACCCTAAAATCAGACTTTGAAACAATCAAAAATAAAATAAATTTTGAATATACTCTCCACAATCAAGCTTTTATTACCAATCATCCTCTTCGTGAGATTCAAAAATTGGATATCTATAAGAATGGCAAAATTTATATCCAGGGATTGTCGAGCATGATTCCACCTATTGTCTTGGATCCAAAACAAAATGAACTAATTTTGGATATTTGTGCCGCCCCTGGAAGTAAAACTTCGCAAATGGCAGCTCTGATGCAAAACACTGGGCAAATTATTGCCAATGATAATAGCCGAATAAGAATTTATAAATTGGAAGCTAACTTGAAAAATTTAGGTGTAACCAATACCACTATTATAAATACATCGGGTCAAACGCTGTGGCAGAAATATCCAGATTATTTTGACAAGTCACTGGTTGATATTCCCTGTAGTATGGAAGGCAGATTTTCCACACTAGACCCTAAATCATACAAAAATTGGTCGCCCACTAAAGTCAAAGAATTAGCTCAACTGCAAAAATTCTTATTGAGATCAGCTTTTGGCTGTACCAAACCCGGTGGCACAATTGTCTATTCCACCTGCACCCTAAATACCCGCGAGAATGAACAAGTAATAGAGTGGCTATTGGAAAAAGAGCCTGGGAGAGTTGAGCTAGGTTCGGCACAACGCATCAATCCGAGTCCCACCATGGAAGGTTTCTTTGTGGCCAAGCTCCGTAAGTTATAACTCACCCTCATTCCCTCTCTTAATTTAAGAGAGGGACGCTGCGTTTTCTGTTCAAATGATTAAATGCTAAAATTAGCACATTGGGAGATCGGCTAACGGTAGGCCCTCAGACTCTGAATCTGATAATCTTGGTCCGAATCCAAGTCTCCCAGCCTATATGAATAGAAAATTTTCACCAACATATGAGATACACAGTTGGATTGTGACAAAAAATCATCTTTGTCTGGTATTCGAGTTGTTAAAAAAGAGATTTAAGAAAATAAATTCTTGTAATATCTCAGTAACATTTGGAGACCAAAAAGAAGAATTTTTCTCTTTCGATAGATTTGACAAATTTATAAATAAGGAAATTATCAATTTAAATAAAAACGTATCTCATATACGCTTTTTTGCGTTAGAAATAAACAAGAATGAAAAACAACTTGCAACACTGCAAATAAATTTTGACCACCCAAAGGCGAAACTAGAAATTGAAGCCGAAGGATTAAAAAAGAAAGACTGGGTATATGGTCTTCTTAATGATTTTCGAGAACTTTTTGAATCATTCAAACCCAAAATAGAATTGATAAACAAATTAAAAAGTCGTTTTCCAAACAAATTCAAAAATGGGCTTGATATTATCTTTTTTGACTACAATAACTTAATTGAAGTAGATAAGGTTGAAAAAACTTATGACAAGTTAAAACCATGGTACAAAAAGCCTGAAATAATTATAGAAATTTTGGGACTTATATTTGCTTTTATTTCAATTCCACTAATATCAAAACGAATTGATAATTTTTATACTGAAAATTCATCTAGTATTGTTACTAATAAACAACCTTTAACAGCTAGTAGTAGTGCTTCAATATATGGAGTCACTGCAAAGGAAATTGTTGATACAATCAATTCATATCCTCCGCTACAGCAAATGAACGTTGCAAATAATTATAATAATTTAAATGTGACATGGCGGGTTAGCTTAAATGGAGGCTTTGAATCTAACGGTAAATATACATTATTGATGCGATACGATGGGGGAGATCCATGGGTATGGTGTGATATTATGCTAGATGAGTATCCTGAGTTAAAAATTGTAAACAAAAATCAGAAATTCACCGTTATGGGGAAAATAAAATCAATTCGAGGATATGATATAAATTTAAACACTTGTAAGATTGCTTTTGATAAGTAAATTGTAATTATAGTTGTGCAAAAATGATACATTTTATAACTAGGATAACCCCATCTCCCAGACAATAACAAAAAGCGTGGTCTTTTGAATCGATTGGTGTAAAATATCTATATGTCTGAACAAGTACAATTACCAAACGATGGAAAAAGGTGGTGGAAAAAGATTCTTGGAATTGAAGTCAAGCCAACTGTAGGAGAAATTAAAAATAATATGGCTCCCGGTTCAAGTCCCAAAAAATTATTGGCTTCTCAGGAGGCAAAAGATGCAAGAAGGCTCATTGAACTTGGAAACAGAACCAATGATCCCGAAGCAATGAGAATTGGTCGAGAAAGAATGAGAACAGCCTTAAGGAAAACGGAAGAAGAGGAAGAACAATAATGAACTTTGTTTATATTTTAAAAACCTCAGGAAATACACTTTATATTGGCCAGACGTGTGATTTGGAGAAAAGATTGAAAGAGCATAGAGAAAAATCTATTAGATCTGCAAAATATATCAAGTATTTTGATTCGTTTGAACTGGTATATTCCGAAAGTTTTGAAACCCGCTCAGAAGCCATGCACCGCGAAGCCCAACTCAAGAAATTAACCAGACTTCAAAAAGAAGCTATAATTGCCAAATGAAAATAAAATCGAAATGGTATTTAATACTCTTGATTCTGGTAACAGTTGTTACCATTCTGCTCTATTATCTGTTTAGCAAGTCTGTCTATTTCCAGATCTTTATATCTTGGTCAAGACAAAATTCTGAAAGTCCTGGGTATTGTCTGGCCACCACTGCCGGGAGGAATTTTAACTCTGGATGCTATTCCATTTATTGGCTGGTTTCCAGCTTATCTGGTTGATTTTTTTGGTAGCACCGTTGGATCATCAGTTGCGTTTCTAATCGGAAGAAAATATGGCTATCCTTTTTTACAAAAATTATTTGATGAAAGTACTATAGATAAAATCAAACACCTAAAAATTAAGCCTCACCGAGAAATAGAGGCAGTTACGGCACTCCGGATATTTATCGGCAGTTTATTTTTGGGTTCGTGGTCATTATTCCAATATTTATCAAGCTCAAAGGGAGATACTTGGAGTAGAAATTTGGTATAATTAGATTGATGATAATTACAAAATCAGAGCCGTTTACCAAAGAAGAAATTGACAAGTTAAAGGAACAATTTGAAGTTTATATAAAAACTGTAATAGATATCCAGAAAAGAATTTGTTCTGCAGGAATGGATCGGCATTTTGAAGGGGAACAAATCCTACTGGATCAAGGATCAAAACAAAGCGATCTTTGGGGAGGAGGAATCGATCTCGAGACACGTGAAATAGATTACAATTCATTTATCAATATCCGACCCCTCGACAATAATACAAAAAACGAAATACAGAGTGACCAAACTAAAGTCTTGTATAAACAAATAACCGTGTATTTTTTTGCTGAAATTTTATGACAAGAACAAAATTATTAGTTGGATCGCTCTCCAATGATTTGTTTCGAGTGGCAACTCTCAGGCAACGTGGAGCAAATAAAGCGGCTTCACGGTTTCTTGTCGAAGCCAAACGATGGGCGGAACCATTACTAACACAGTTAGACAAAGTCTACCTAAAATCGATTGCAAATAAGGTTCTAAATTCTGATCCCGTAAATATTACTTTGGTGGATGCAGAATATTATTTAATGTATGGGGTTTTACTCCAAAATCACGCGCTACATAGCGATTAATATTGTGAATACGCCTATACGACATCTCAACTTAATATTGCTAGTGGTTGGCTTGGTATTAGCCTGGATATTAAAATCTTATGATTTTACAACCTTGGGTATTCTCGGTGCTTTTGTGGGCGGAGTCATGTTTGCGTCTGTCTTTACCGTTGCTTCTGGAACCATAATATTATTGTCATTAGCCAATACATTTCCTATCTGGCAGGTGGCTATAATTGCAGGACTCGGAGCAATTATCACCAATTTTTTTATTTTCCGATTTGTCCGAGACAACCTCTACAATGAAATCAAAGATGTCTATGAGTTCTTTGGCCACCGTCATTTAACTACTCTCTTGCACACCAAATATTTTCATTGGTTTATTCCGTTATTGGGTGCTTTAATTATCGCCTCACCACTTCCCGACGAGTTTGGCGTCTCTCTTCTGGGCATCTCCCAAATGTCCCAAGGCAAATTTTTAGCCCTGGCCTTTGTTCTCAATACAATCGGCATTTCGCTAATTCTCGTGGTTCAGAAGTTATTGTAGAATCAGAAATATCACCAGAATGACTAAGGTGTGGAGGATTTGGTCGGCCCCAAGATATTGCCAGAACTTTGGAGAATCTTTTGGTAATTTCGAGTCAAGCTCTACTCTGACCATATCTATCAGCAGATGAGTGACAAAAATAATTAAAGAACTCTGAATAAATATAATTAGCGATTGGTAATAGAAACCTATAATAGCGGCAGAACTGACACCCATAATCAAACAATGAACCAACATGGGTTGATTGAGCATTCGTTTTTTGGATATATCTTTTGTTTGCCAGACAAAATCAAATATAAAATGAGCAAAAATCGCTAAATAATAGGCGATTAATAAATTCATAGGTGTTTAATTATATCCTTCTTGGCGCGGTCTACTTCCGCCTTGATAACTTTTTCCAGATCTTCTTTGACATGTTGTCTTAACCAGCCCCAATGCTTTTTATCCTCAGGTGACTTAGTAAATTCACCCAAAAACTGATCATGTCTATCTTTTGGCAGAACTTGGAGAATCGAGACCAGGGCGTGATTTCTCAAGGTCTTTCTGGCAATCAAAGTCAGTTCCTCATCAGAACCTAAATGTTTTTCGAGATCAGACAAATCTAACAAATGATCATAAAAAGTTGTCTTAGTCATAATTTATTTTCGACTCCAAGGGACCTAATGGGACTTTGTTGCTGGGATCGTCTACAAAAAATAATATCACAGCTCCTTTTTGTTTTCCCCGGTTCAGTTCAAGATAGGCCATAACTTCGGGACTTCCTCCAAAATGTTTGCCTGTCCAAGAAGCAGGACCGGAATCTCCAATGACAGCGACAATACTCTTGGCATTGTGAGGATTGACGACCAGAACCTTGCGATATCTGTACCAATCGCGAAGATACGAAAGCCTAAGCGACCAATCGGGAAGATAAAGTGTCTGGACTGCTACATAATATTTCTCGTATTCAGGATTTGATATATATCCCCAAGCCCCTTTGCCTGGTGCCATACCCTCTCTCAAAAATTGTTCATGCTGATCTATGGTATCTCCTGGGAATCTTTGCAAATGTTGTTCGGCTCCAATCAGACCATAGCTTCTATTTAACTTTTCTCCTTCAAGTTCTGCGTAAGCCTTGATTCCAAGATCTTCAAATAATATATTACTAATTTTTGTCTCCAAATCAGAATTTAAAATTTCCAGTTTCTCGGGAATCGTCGCTTTTAGGTCCAATAATAATTTTTGTCTAGATCCAATTGCAACGTCCGTTGCTATTTCTTCCGGGGGCTGGTTGGCAACAGATGCGACTGCGGGGGCAGAAAAAAATAATGATCCAGCTACTGCGGTAGAAACCAGAAATCTATTTAATCTAGCCTGGGACGCCAGATGTCTAACTTTTAGCTTGGCACGCAATAAGTCGTTTGATTGATTCATCTCTTCCTAATACTAGCATTGTTTCGGTAATTGGTGGAGTAGATCTTGTACCACAAATGGCGATTCTGATAGTCATAAAGAAGTCCCCGACCTTCCAACCTTTGGTTTTTATCTCTTCTATCAGCTCACCTTTAATCATTTTGTCATAATTGTCTATGGCAAAAGTAAGATGGTTTTTATTTAGTCTTGCCGTTATCTCAGGAGATTTGAAAAAGAAAGAGGTCAGCTGATCGAAATCGGACAAAACTGCCAATCGATCTTTGATGAGTGGTAATATCTGTCTTAATTTGTCTTTGTCGGGATAATCAATTAGTTCGATTAATTCATCGTCAGATTTTTGACGCAAATAATGACCATTGAACCATTTGAGTTTAGTGTCTTCAAATCGGGGATTGGCTTCTTGAAATCCATTAATATCAAATTCCTTTACGAATTCCTCCAAAGAATACAACTCACGGTTGTCTTTTGGAGCCCAACCCAAGAGCATCACAAAATTTAATAAAGCTTCTGGTAAATATCCCGCTTTCAAAAAGTCTTCAGCCATTACCGAATCTCTGCGTTTGGAAAGTTTTTTGCCAGTCTTGGCATTTAGAATATCAGACAAGTGTCCAATTTCCGGTCTATCTCCACCTAAATACTTAAAAACCAAAAGGTGAATTGGTGTACTCGGCATCCAATCGTGACCGCGTAAAATATGTGTAATTTTCATCTCGATATCATCAACCATGGCAGCCAAATGGTAGGTGGGAAAACCATCGGACTTTAACAGTGTGGCATCATAAACTCCGTTGGTCTCCCATGATATTTCTTTCTTGTGAACAAAATCAAAATATGAAACCGTCTCGTTATCCGGAACCTTTAGTTTTATGGCTCCGGAATCTAAATTTTTATTACGGCAGGGATCGCGCAATATTTGCGAAAATCCGTCTGTCTTGGCATTGCGGGGCGGACATTGGCAATAAAAAGCATTGCCGTCTGTCACTAATTTTTTAGCCGCCTTCAGATAAATATCCAATCTCTCCGATTGTAAATAATATTCATCCCAATTGAGTCCAAATATTTTTAAAGTGTTTTTTAAAGCGTCAGTTGCACCACCTATTTCACGCTTTTGATCAGTATCTTCGACTCTCAAAATAAACTGGCTATTATCGTGTTTTGCCATTACATAGGCATATAATGCAGTCCGTAGACTCCCAATATGCAGAAATCCTGTAGGTGAAGGTGCAAAACGTGTGCGAACCATATACAATAAATTGTATCATGGCTACACTTGGCGAAGTCAGTTTCTATACCAGAAGAATAATCAAATGGGGTATTATCGTCGTCTTGACAGTCATGATTACCCCAATAGTTTGGCGAGTCGCCAAACAAATATATTTACGTCTCTTGCCCCCCCCTCCTCCACCCCCCACAATCCGCTATGGTAAGCTACCAACTCTGAGCTTTGAACTACCAACAATTGCATATAAGCCTCAGATCAAACTGGAAACAAAAACTAATACTCTCCCTGTACTTAACAAAATTGGTAAAGTCTATTTTGTCGAGACTAGTAAATCCAGAATTCTGGCTTTAGACAAAGCCCGAATCAAAGCTAGATCACTTGGTTTTTCTGCAGAGCCCAAACGTGAATCAGACAGAATTTATAAATTTATTCACCCTGCCGACCCGTCAACGCTTACTGTAGATTTGATTTCAGATAAAATCAAATACGAGTTTGATTGGACAAACAACTCCGAAATTTACACAGCGAATTTCACTTTATCCCGCGATCAGATAGTCAGCGAATCTCGAAATTTTTTCCAAAATCTGGGGTTGTTGCCATCTGACATTCCCGACACTAATTCAAAAATTACTTACCTATCAGCTAATCCACCAAAATTAACTCCTTCCATAGCTGCTTCTGAGGCCAATTTTGCCAAAGTCGATCTCTACCGGCAAAACCGTGATAATCTTCCATTTGTAACATCCGGTGATTATTCACCTATCAATATCACTTTAGGATCGGGGAAATTTCAAGCCAGGAAGATTGTTTCTGCAAACTATAATTATAGTAAAATAATTGAGACTGAATTTGCCACATATCCTCTGAAAACTACTAAGGAAGCTTGGGACGAGCTGGTGGCAGGGGGCGGAATAATAACCAAAACGGCAGGTAGTCAGGTAGTCGTCCGCGAAATCAGCCTTGCCTATTACGAGCCAGATGAACCCCAGAGATTTGTCCAACCGGTATTTGTCTTTGTGGGCGATGGCGGATTTACAGCTTTGGTTCAGGCTATAGCCCCTGAATATATTGACTTGAGTCAACCCAAGTAAAATTCCCATAGACCCAATCTATGATTTTTTGAGTATCAGAAAAGCGGTCTAAGCTTCCAAGTAGAGAAATAATCACTTCATGACCATCGCGGTTCACCAGAGTCACCAGAGACTGTCCAGCCCCTACTGTATAACCAGTCTTTACTCCCAAAACACCTGGAACTTTTCCCAAAAGTTGATTGACATTTTTGACTATATAATTCTGATTATCTTCAGTTGTGATCACAGCATTTTCAAGAGCCACTATTTTGGCAAATTCGGATTTGGTCATCGCTACGTCAGCCAAATGAGCCAAATCCAAGGCGGTAGAATAATGTCCATATTCATCCATTCCAGAAGGATTTGTAAAATGTGTATTTCTAAGACCCAATTCGAGAGCCTTTTTGTTCATAGTTTCGACAAAAACTGCTCTGCCTCCTGGAAAATTCTCTGCTAAAATTTCTGCCGCATCATTGCCGGATTGAATAAGTAATGCATAAAGCAGCTGATCAACCGTAATTTTATCGTTTGGCTTAAATCCTACCACTTGACCCTCTAAATAACCTCGAGTAACGGTAATGACTGTATCCAAATCAAAGACTTCCATGGCAACGAGTGCTGTCATCATCTTGGTCGTGGAAGCAGGATAGACGCGATTCTTGCTACCTTTATCCCAGAGAATAGTTTTGCTAGATCTGTCCATTATGATTATATGATTGGGGTTTATAGGAGGCTTGGTAAAATCAGAAATTGGTATTGGGAGCGCTACCGCTTCATAAACCAATGGTGTAAATTTTGGCTCTATCATCCACTTTAAATCCAAACTGGAATAGACTTTTGGTATAGAAATTGTTAGAGCAGTAAGCAATGGAAATATCCACCACTTAATTCGCTTTCGCTTGGCCATATTGCCCTATTATACCGCCACAAACCCTTTCATAATCACTATATCTCATTATTATCGACTTACATCTATCTCCTGCATTAAAAGCGACACTTTCATTTGTTCCCAAACTTTTTTCTATATAGGTTGGCATTCCAAACAAATTTCCCAATGGGGGAATAGCACCGATTTGCAAACCGGTTAAACTGGTTACTTCATCGGATGTGGCAAAACGCAGATCTTTTACACCAAATAGATTCTTAAATGACTTGACGTCTAGCTTTGTCGAACACGGCAAGACTATTAATATTGGTTTTTTGTCCGCAAAACATATTAGAGCCTTGGCTCCCATATCCATGCTCGTTCCCCTGACTCTGGCCGAATCTTCACAAGTAGGCGTGGGCTCGTGCTCTAGAGATTGATATTCAATTTTGTTATCCTGTAATAGCTGTATTATTTTTTCGTAGACTGACATCAATTCTTTCCATGTCGCGGGGAAACATCGTGCTCTCACGAATGTTTTTTAGGCCCAAAATATGCATAGTCATCCGCTCGGCTCCCAAAGCAAATCCTCCCAAAGGCGGGACTCCATAGCGAAACGACTGTAAATACATTTCGATGTCTTCTGCTTTTACTCCCCATTCTTTGGCATTTTCCAGAATTTGCTCATAATTATTTAACCGTTGACCACCACTGGACCATTCGACTCCCCTGCCGATTAAATCGACACTATAGGCATAAGTCGGATCAGCAGGATCGGGAAATACATAAAATGGTTTTTTCTTAGTCAAAAAGTGTGAAATAAAAACTAAGTCGGAATCGTGTTGTTCTAAGCTCCATTTACATATTTCCCTTTCCCCTTCGGGATCCAAATCTTTTTCCTGCCTGATATCCCGGCCTGTCCGTTTGAAAATTATTTCCTGAGCATCGCGCAACTTGATAACAGGAATTTTGTCTGATAATTTAGGTAATGTGGCATTAAACATCTTTAATTCGCGCTGGCACTTATTAGCCACCTCGGCAAAGATAAATCGCACCACATATTCTTCCATATCCTGAACCTCTTCCCATGATTCAATAAATCCAAATTCTGCATCCAGACTGACTACCTCAGTCAGGTGCCTAGTCGTAACACTTGGTTCAGCCCGAAAAACCTTATTGACACTAAATACCCGCTCAAAATCTCCGACCAGAAGGGACTTGTACAATTGAGGGCTTTGGGATAAATAGGCTTCATGTTCAAAATATTTTACTTTAAATACTTCTGCTCCACCCTCAGCCACTGCCGGAGTAATACATGGAGCTTGAAACTCTAAAAAGTCTTTTGCTTGCAACGCCTTTCGAAACGCATCTATAATCACCGCCTGAACTTTGAAAATTGCTTGGATCTTCGGATGTCTCATCGTCAACGATCTGTGATCAAGTAAAGTCGGTAATTCCAGATCCAAATTTTCTTTACCCATATCAAAAGGTAATTCAGCAGCTTTTGCGATCAACTCAACTTTTTCACAAGACATTTCGACTGTCCCAGTCGCAAGTTTTGGATTGATTAGTTTTTCTGGTCTGGCTTGGATTTCGCCCGTGACATAAACTACATCTTCACTATGTAGATTTCCAGCCAACTCTGGAGAAAGAACGACTTGCAAGAGACCTGTCCGGTCGCGGACGTCTATAAAGACAATTTTTCCGTGATCACGGCGTGTGTTCACCCAGCCTTTGATTAAGACGATTTCACCTATTTTGGAAATGGTTTCTGTTATTAGTGTTCTGGTCATAAAAAACAAAACAGACCCTGCGATCAGCTCCCATGTGCCATCTGATCTTCGGATCTTTATAAATATTTGCAAACTGGTTGGTTGTCAACCCAACTCCAAACGCTTGCCTAAGATTGAATTTATAATCTCATAAATATTATCTATTGTCAATATAGGTAACACGTTGGTCAAAAGTAATTTTGAATGTCTCCATAAATTCATGTCTGCCCAAAAGAGGGGGAACATCGTTTGATTCCAAAAATCCAAGCGGAATTTGCCTCTCCCATTCTCCTAATTTAACTCTGATTTTGTTTTTTAATAAATATACTTTTGATCCCCCTCCGACCCCAAAAGTTGAAAGCGTTGTAGTTTCCAATCCTTTAATTATTCCCAGCTCTTCCATGTAATATCTAGGGAGCAAAGTATAATCTGCTCCACTATCAATAATCATCATAGCTCCTGACCAATTGTTTCTTTTTTTAGACCAAAAGTAGACTTGTGCGTGAGGACGATAAATTGAACCAAATAAATCGGATTTTTCTTTGTCAAAAGGCAATTCCATTATTTATTTTTGTAATAACACTAATGTGTCTGCCTTAGGTATATAAGTCAAAGTTGGGATTTTCCCCTGCAGGTACACTTTATCGAGGGAAGATGAAACTTTTTTCCAATTACCGGACACGACGACTTTTCCTTCTACCAGCAATAAGTGTTTACCTTTATACTTAGGGTTACCAAAAACTATGTTTCTTTTCATATCCTCAGTATCCATCTTGACAAGGCTAAAGTCAAGTTGTATAGTCCGCCTACAATGCCTCGTCTAACAAAAACCGTTTCTGAAAAAAATACCAAGCAAGACATTTTTTCGGCCTATCAGGAACTCTTGGAAAAAGCGGAAGATCAACCTATTACTCAGCCTACACTCAACACAGTCGAAAAATATAATAAAACTATGCTTACCGACCTGCTTGATGAATTGCGCGCAAAGTTTACCGCTTCAGAAAATCTTTTGATTAGTCTACATAAGCTTCAAGAGGCTCAAAAAAGGACTTTAGCGGAAGAAAAACAAGAAGAAACTAAGGCTCAATCACGTCAAAAGGAGGAATTTTCTTATGAATTTGCTAAAGCAAAGAAACGTACTGAGGAAGAGCTGGCAGAGCTTCGTGCCAAAACCGAAGCGGACCTTTTCCAAAAACGCCAACAGCTAAAAGATCAGGAAGAAGAACTGATAGATTTACGTAATCAAGCCAAAACTTTTGAACCGCGGCTGCAAAAAGCTGTAAACGATGCCGTTTCTCAAAACACAAAAGAGCTCAAAGTTACTTTTGATCACGAGCGCGCTCTATTGGTACAAGAAGCCAAAATGACCCAAAGTCTATTGGAACAAAAAATAGGTTTATTTGAGACTGTCGTTGCATCACAAAAAGAGGAAATCGCAAGGCTCGCTCAATCAGCAACCCAAGCGACAGCTCAGATGACCCGTATTGCTGAACGAGCTGTTACTAAAGTTTCAGACCAAACCCCTGTTCAACCAAAATTAAATCAGGATTAATTTTAAGACATTACTTAATACATCTTCAACATTTAACACAGCATCCAAATAAGTTTTACCTTCGGCATATACCCCTTGCACTTCGTCACACACAGCCAAATAAGAACCATCCGTCTGACGAGTGATTTCCACCCCATATTTATCTAAGATTTTATTCTTACTCATACAACAAAGTATACCCTTGACAGAAATATTGTCAATAGATATAATATACCCCAATGAATAAGATATTTGCCCCCATTTATACCCTTAAAACTCTGCGCGTTTCCCGTGCTTTGTTTATTTGGAATATTATGGAGGGTAAGCAAAGTTAATTAAAAATATTTAAAAACTTTCAAAACCCTCCAAAAATAGGAGGGTTTTTTAGTTATGAAAGAAGGTGAATAAATAAAATGTTATTAGAAAGAAAAGGGAGCACAACAGTTAGTGGAAAAGGCCGACCAGAAGACAAATCTGGTGGAAAAGGCAACAATGGAGGGTCGTTAGTTGGTAAAAAGGGCTAAGTATTTTCCTGCCCAAAGAAAATTTACAGTTATCTATTTTTCCAAATTTATTATGTCAGAAATTATCAAAAAGGGATCACCTGAATGGGTGAAAATTGTCTTTAAAATAGCTGAAGCTGGTGGAACTGCAGCTAAAAATGCTGCCTTGGCGTTATGTGTTTGGTTTGAGGAACAAAAATCAAAACCTAACTCTTCGAGTTCTTGACAATCTCGCGCTTGGCAACAGTAGTCACTACGAATTTTAGCCAATCGAGATTGGGTTTGGTGCGCTTGCGGTCAGTAATTATTTCCACAACATCTCCATTTTGTAATTTGTGTTCGAGCGACACCATTTTATTATTAACTTTTGCCCCTACTGCTTGATTGCCTAAATCAGTATGAACCGCATAGGCATAATCGATGGGAGTGGCGGCATGGGGGAGATCATAAACATCCCCTACCGGCGAAAAAACCAAATTACGGTGCGAAAGAGTGTCAAATTTCAAAGCGTCCAGATATTCTTGTGAGCTGGTCATTTCTTTTTGCCAAGCCACCAATTGCTTGACCCAAGGAAGTTTGTTTTCTGACGCAAAAGGGCTCTTCCCCTTGGATTTAATTTCAGAATACTGCCAATGGGCAGCCAGACCCATTTCGGCTTGCTCGTGCATGAGGTGAGTCCGAATTTGAATTTCTACTATTTTTCCTTCCGATCCAAAAATTTTGGTATGGATGGAACGATAACCATTGGGCTTGGGATTGGCAATAAAATCGGAGACGCCTAAATACGGCACCGGGTGCCAGGCGCCATGAATGGCTCCTAAGGCTAAATAACAATCCTCGACCGTACTCACTAAAACCCGGGCGGCAAACAGATCATAGATTTTATGCACATCCCCGTCTATTTCCGGACGTTGGAGTTTGCGCCACAGACTGTATAAATGTTTGCGGCGGACGTCGATTTGGGCAGCAACATGCTTGGACAATAATAATTGCAAAAGTTTTGATTTAAAATCTTGAATATATTTTTCGGCGGATTTATAAAGATTCTGGCTGTCTTTTTTAAGTTTAGTAAATTCTTCGGGATAAAGATAAGGAAAAGCCAGATCTTCCAATTGACCTTTTATCTCCCCCATTCCCAGCCGTTCGGCCAGAGGGGCGTGAATTTCCAAAGTTTCTTGGGCATTTCTCAATTGGCGCTGCCGGGTTAGATATTTTAAAGTTTGCATGTTGTGTAAGCGGTCAGCGAGTTTAATAAGTACCACCCGTAAATCCCGGGCCATAACCAAAAACATTTTCCGGGAATTTTCGACAAATTCTTCGGATTTACTGCCTGTCAGATGAATGTGACTAACGACAGTCACACCATCCACTAATTTTGCGACATCTTCACCAAACTCTTTGACTATGTCTTCACGCTTGGCTCCACCTTCTTCTATAGAGTCGTGAAGTAAACCGGCAGCAACGGTGATATCGTCCAGATGCCATTCTTTTAAAGTATTGGCAACTATCATGGGATGGGTTATATATAGTTCACCAGAGAGGCGTCTTTGACCGGTATGAGCGAAAGTGGCAAAATCCAGTGCCTTTTTATAGAGTATCTGATCCATGAGTCATTATATCTCGGACATTCAACTGGAGACTAGTCTTGCCGTTAAATTCGTTTATTTCGAGATGGTATACAACATCCGCCAAGCCGTCTGTAATAATTT
>JACRNA010000004.1 GCA_016219445.1 Candidatus Amesbacteria bacterium | reverse complement strand
GATATTGCGGAAACGCCACAAGATAAAATTAAGCCGATAAGTAAACTCGTTTTGGAACGAAAGCTGAAAGACAGTAAGATATTTTTTCATTATGCCAGGTCTTTGCCTGTGAAGACTTCACGGATGATATCTTCTATTTTTGGTTCTTCGATATTAATGTCTTCGACTGGAAAATTTTCGAGAAGCTCGGCTGCTGCTGTCGAAGCTGTGGCACGTTTGACTGAGATTACAGCTCTGGGGTAATCAAATTCTTTGACCGTACCAATTTTTTTTAATTCCTTCTCGGTTACTTCTTTGCTAAAGACCACGGTCAATAATTTGTGATTGGCAAATTTCTTGATAATCTCGTCGAGTGCCCCATCAAACAAGACATGACCCTTATCAATGACAATTACTCTCTGACACAATTCTTTGACATCATCCATATAGTGAGAAGTGAGAATTATCGTGGCATTAAACTTTTTGTTGTATTGCTTGATAAAGTCGCGCATTTTCTTTTGCATGACGACATCCAAGCCAATGGTCGGCTCATCCAAAAATAAAATTTTGGGACTGTGAATGAGAGCTGCTATCAATTCCATTTTCATTCTTTGGCCAAGAGACAATTTGCGCACTTGAACTTTCAATACATCGGATACATCCAATAACTCCACTAATTCATCTAGAGTAGTTTTGTATTGAGCATCGGAGACCTCATAAATTTCCTTATTTAGGATAAATGACTCAATAGCAGGCAGATCCCACCAGAGCTGATTTTTTTGGCCCATAACCAAAGAAAATTGCTTTTGAAATGCCGGTTTTCTGTCCCAAGGCGTGTAACCCAAGACCGATACTTCACCGGCAGTCGGATACAAAAGGCCTGATAATACTTTGAGAGTAGTCGTCTTGCCCGCGCCATTGGGTCCGATAAAACCCACCAATTCTCCCTCATTAATTTCAAAACTCACTCCATCCACTGCTTTGACGTCATAATATTTTCGGTGAAACAGAGATCTGATTGATCCAGCCAACCCCGGCTCCTTCTGATGCACCTTGTAATATTTCTGGAGTTTGTTTACGCTAATAACTGCCATATATTTTGATTATACTACGAACTGGCTGAGGAGTAGTGACGGAGAGCAAAGTTCCAGAACATTTGGGATATTACAAAAGTAATTATGGCGACAATTGATGATAATAATAGTGATGGTAATATAGGATCGCCCAATAAAACGCGAGTGGGAATAGCAGCAATAAAGACTGTGGGAACCAGATAACACAATACCACTCTAACTTTTTCTTTAAATATCGTGGGGGGTAATTTTCCCGTAGATGCAAACGATTCTATTAGGTGTCCGATATTAAATAAATCAGTCAGCCAAAAGGCAGTTGTATGAATCACAAAAAATACATTGTAGAGAATAAATGATCCCAATAATACCAACACTAAATAAGACCCCAAGATTGATGGATTATTGTTTCCTGACAAAATCGAAATCATTATAAATAAGATGGGGATCTGCATTAGGCCGTCTGCGTTTTGACTGCCAATTGCCAATAATAATCTGGGGGAAACCGGCTTTGTTAATAATTGATCCAGATCTCCTCTTTTTATTTTTTCTGACAATTTATCCATGCCCGGGATTGCTGAAAACATCAATAGACTCCACGAAAGGGCTTGGGTAACAACCAGCAATATCACTTCAGGCTTGGTCCACCCCGCAATCGCATTCACCCGGCCAAAAATAATTTGGGTAAATAATAAAAAAGATATGATCCAACCCAGACTCATTAGACTATTTACAATAAAATTTACTCTAAATTCAATTTCCTGCATCCAATTAATTCTGAAAAATACTAGGAATAACCGGATATATCTTTTCACACACCAGCTGAAGTATAAGTTTTGGTTCCTTTACTCCACATAATCTTGTAAATAATGACAAAAATAGCTATCCATATTGTCCCGATTGCATATCCTGATATCGTCTCATTTACTGAAAGCTTCCCCATAATTAGTTCCAGGGGAAATGAATACATATATCTAAATGGTAAAAATTTGACAATCCCCAATAAACCGGCAGGGAGCAAAGCGATAGGAACAGCCTCGCCTCCGATAATTGATCGGCTTGCCCAAAAAAGTCCATCTAGAGCGTCTATGTGCATCAACCAAAAAGCTGCCAGAGCCATGCAGACACTGGTCGTATAGGTGACAAATATTGCTATCACTATCGCAAATACTACTTCAATAACTTGAATTAATGTCATCGAATACAAAAAATATGAGTGCAAAATATTCCCCATTATCAACATTGCCAATAATCCCGGCCAAATGGATACCACATGCCATCCAAGTTCTATAAAAAATGTTTTCCAATACAAAGATACTGGTTTGGAAATTGTGCTACCTGCAATATCTCCACTTCTAATTTCATTCTTTAACCAGTAAAATGGAAACCAGCCAACAGTCCATTGTAACAATAATCCATACACATAATATGTGACTAACTGGTTTTTGGAATATCCACCTATATCTTGTCCTGTCATTTGGGACGATAACCACAAAGACACAAACATTATTAAAGTAACCAAATTACTGATAATCCAAATCAGCATCGGCCCACGATAAATCAAGGCATTTTGGATATTCATGCGTAAGTACGCATAATATTTTCTCATGCCCTTATTTTACTGCCTTCTTGAGAGACTTGCCCGGAGTAAATCTAGCAGCCCTGTGTCCTTTGACAATTTTTCTAATCTTGGTGCCCGGTATAATTACCGGCTTGTCTTTAACTGAGACTATTTTGAAAGTTCCAAATCCGGACAAGACTACTTTTTCCCCTTTAGACAGAGCTCTTTTGACTTCATCCAAAAAAGTATCGACTGCATCGCGGGCTGCCTTCTTGGTCAGATGCGCTTTGCGCGCCATTAATTCAAACATTTGTTGTTTGGTCATTTAATCAATTCACCGCCCTTCCTCAAATAGCTTAACATAGCCCAAAATTACAACATTAAAAGAAGTATGTCAAGAAGAAATTTATTTGGCTTTAGTGATATCAGTTGTCCGCACTTCGCGGATGGCTGTCACTTTGATCTGACCCGCATATTGGACTTGTTTTTCCAATTGCTCGCGGATCTTGGCAACCAAGACCGTCAGCTCTGAATCAGAGACCAATTCCGGCCGGACAATAATTCTTACTTCGCGACCCGCTTGGAAAGCAAAGACTTCGTCTACACCTTTGAAAGACTTACCTATCTCCTCAATTTGCTTCATGCGCTTGACATAGGCATCGTGCGGTTCATAACGGGCTCCCGGACGCGATCCTGAAATAGCATCAGCAATCCATACAATTCGGGAAACTGCCGAAGAAAACGGTTTGTCTTCGTGATGCTCAGCGACAGCAGCAATGGCGATAGGTGATATATTGTGTTTTTTTAATAATTCTACTCCCAGCTGAACATGTGTACCTTCCTCATCCGTTACCACTTTTCCTATATCATGCAGAAGACATCCCAATCTGACATTTTCCAGTTCCTCGTCAGACAAGCCTAAATCAAAGGCAATCTGAACTCCAATTTTGGTTTCTTCAATTGTATGAATTCCGAGATTCTGACCATAAGAAAATCTAAAGCGATACTTCCCGATCATCTTGACCAGATCCGCATCGAGATTGAAGACTCCACAAGCTGCACAAATTTTGTTGCCTTCTTCGACCAAGACTTGATCGACTTGTTTGCGGGTTTGCATAACCACGTCTTCAATTCTGCCTGGATGAATTCTGCCATCTTTCATCAAAATATCCAGAGACCTACGGGCCACCTCACGCCTCACTGGATCAAAGCTTGAAAGCCTCAAGGAATTACCTTCTTCCATCTCTATTTCGACTCCGGTTGCTCTTTCGAAAGCCGCAATATTGCGTCCTCCCTGACCGATTATTGAACCTTTGGCTGAATCGTTTGGTAATTGAACTATAGATACCGAATATTCAGCGGTATAACTGGTCGCCCCGTGTGCCATAGCATCGACCAAAATGTCTCGGGCTATTTCCGAAGCGCGGGTTATATAATCTTCACGGGCTTGGTTGAGTCTCTGAGCCAGGTCATTTGCCAAATCTTTTTCAACTTCTTCAATCAATAACTTTTTGGCTTCGTCCCGGGTAAGCGAGGCTGCTTTTTCTAATTTTTTGATATAATCATCTCTCATTCCTGGGTATTATACCAAGCTTTGACCGCCCTCTCAATGACCGAAGAGGAAAACCCCCTGGAATACAAAAATCTCTGCAATTGGTTACGATCCCTAAAAGTTTTCTTTTTGAGTAGAGCTTTCTTGGCCAATTCGTCTTCGTTTACGTCCAACTCTTTCACTTTTATTCCTTTTCTAGCCAATTCTATCATCAAGGCTTTCTTGCCTTTGGGTTTATTTTTTGATCTTGAATCTACAAACTCTTGGATAAATTTATTGTCATTTATAAAATCTAGTTCTTTCAATTTCTCTATGGTTTCGTCTATCTCTAAGATCTCTTTTTTCTTTAAGTAGTCCCTCATCTCTTTCTCAGACCGTGACCGAAACGACAAATAGTGAAATGCATTTTCTAGTGGAGATTTCTTATTCTTCATTGACTTCGCCCACCTGTTTTGGAAGGGTTTTTTTCCCTTCGCGGACAATTTTCCAGATGGCATCTTCTATCTGCTTTGCTAGTTTTGTATTTTCATTTAGTGCAAGTCTCGCTGCTTCGCGCCCTTGGGCTAAGATGACATCGTTGTGATAAATAAATGCTCCCTTCTTGGTCAATACTCCAAGCTCTATTCCTACATCAATCAGACCTGAGGCTTTGCTGATTCCGCCATTATTTAAGATATCGTATTCTGCCACAGAAAATGGTGGAGCCACTTTGTTTTTGACTATTCTGGCTCTGTGCCTAGACCCGATTGGAGTATCGCCATCTTTGAGAGTCTCAATTTTGCGGGTATCAATGCGAACCGATGAATAAAATTTGAGTGCCATGCCACCGGGTGTCGTCTCTGGATTACCAAACATCACACCAATCTTCATCCGCAATTGATTGGTAAATATGACAACTGATCTTGATTTGGAAATTGCCCCTGTAATCTTGCGTAGAGCCTGTGACATGAGACGCGCCTGCATACCCATGACCGAATCGCCCATTTCACCTTCTATTTCTGCACGGGGTACGAGAGCTGCAACCGAATCGATGACAATAACATCAAAGGCTCCAGATCGGATCAAAGTTTCAACAATCTCCAAAGCCTGTTCTCCTGTATCAGGTTGGGATATGTATAAATTGTCCAAGTTTACTCCAATAGCAGAAGCGCGAGACGGGTCGAGGGCATGCTCGGCATCAATAAAGGCTGCTTGTCCGCCGGTCTTCTGGGCTTCGGCTACACAATGCAAAGCAATGGTAGTTTTTCCCGAAGCTTCCGATCCATAAATTTCGATTATCCGGCCTCTGGGAAATCCTCCGACACCCAATGCCACGTCAATGGCAATTGATCCGGTAGGAATAACTTCGATGGCCATTTTTTCCGCTCTGTCTCCAAGCTTCATAATGGAGCCCTTGCCAAATTGCTTCTCTATTTGATCCATCGCGATCTTGATCGCCTGCATTTTTGAATCGTTTGCACTTGTTGCCATACCAAACCCAAATATAACTCTTAATTAAATAATTGCAAGGGGATGTTTAAACTCTGACTACTACTGACTTAGCAAGCTTGTCATGCCAGGTTTGCTTGTATTTGTCTCTTATCGACCAGAGATATCCCAATCCAAAAACTAATCCAGATAATATCTTACCAATTATATCTCGTAAAAATGCTTTGAGATAACCTATTGGTTTTTGAGTCTCAAGTCCGATAACCTTAATTTTCATTATCATTTTGCCCAAGGTCTGCCCACGATTACCAATAAAATATACATAGTAAACGATGCTCAGAAAACTTGTAATTATTTGGCCAATATTCAACATATTGTCCCCACCAAGAGTAAAGATAGTTCCCAAAAGTCCATTGAATACCGTTAAAATTAAACTATCCAACAAAACTGCAGCAGCTCTTCTCCAAAATCCTGCATATACAACTTCCATGAAATAACTCTAGATTATTTTGAAACAGGTTTCAAGTGGTAAATCCAAATGCTCGCGTAAAATACAAATACTCCGATAGAAACCATATCCAAGATCTTGTCCTGAAACAATATGTTGAGTACAGAAATTAACAACGGTACAACCGATGCGACCAAAACAATCTTGAGAATATTTAAAAACTCAAGTCTTATTTGCAAAAGTCTCGATAGCACAAATAATACAAGCGACCAAAATAAAAATGACAGTGCCTGCCAAAGCATGTAAAATACGCCAACTATAAGTTCGACAACCACCAGTATCACAAGACCCACCACCAAAAGCCATGCCTTATTGTTTTGGGTCCAAGATACAAAGAAATTTTTGTCAAGCTTGGTTTCATCTTTCATGTCTGATAAATCAATAAGCTTTGTCTCTGATTTATTCTTCGCCAATAATTTATTTTTTAAGATTAGTACCCCAGAGCGATATTCTTTTAGATCATCCACAGTTCCTTTGGTATTTATTATCAAAGCCATATTTTTGTCACCCCAGATATAAGGCTCTGGCAAACTGGTACTAACCTCACCATCTTTGATCGAAAGAGAAATCTCCGGTAATTTGTCATTTAAGAACTTTGGAATTTGCGGTGTGTAATAGACTAGAACCGAAATCCCAATGACCAGCCACCAATCCCAAGGCCCAAGACATATTTAAACCAGTACCAAATGGCTTGACCCAAAGACAGCTCAATTATTTTCTTACCATAATTTAGATCGCGTAAACTATTTATCATGCGCTCGCAACTCCAAACACTTTTTCTTCCAGCCTTTCCAGTTTGTCTGTATGATCACTTACACGATACGACAATATTTCTTGTTCTTCTCCAAATTTCTTGAAATCTCCCATTATACCATCAATAAGATTATAAAATCTGTCCATTGTGATTTTCAATTTAGATATATCAGATTGCATTTCTCGTATCTCAGCTTGCATTAACTGAAATTTGAGTAAGATATCATTGATAGCAGAATTTACCATAAGATCACTATAATAAAAAATGCTAAAATACGCAAGTAGCCAACTCGGGGCGTAGTTTAACAGTAGAATTCGTGGCTGGGGGTCATGAGGCAGGTGTGCAACTCACCTCGCCCCGACTAAGTTTATGATTGTTTGTATCTAATGGGCGTCCCCCTTCAAAGTTATCCACAAAAGATGTAAGGCAACTATCGTTTTGGTGAGCTTTTTTGCCTTCGGGATTTGCCACCGGTACCAACCATCCGGCGCTGGCGCTCACGGGAGAATGATCCTATCTGATGGTGAGGATTTTTAAGAGAACTAATGTTAAAATCATATTTGATGAAAGAAGAAACAGGCAATTGGCTTCTTCAGGCCAAAGAACATTTTGAAGATGCCGAATATATGTATTCTGGGCACATTTTCAAAGATATATCTACAACACTCGAGAATCAGTAGAGCCAACCGTCGTTATTTCCCGTAAGATATATTTATGGGTATTGGAGCAATTAAAGACAACTTAAAAAATTATTTAGAAAGACTAAACTATAGAATTCCGCTCGACAAAGCATATTTGTATGGATCTTGGGCAAAAGGTAGAGGCACTCTTGAGAGCGACGTAGATTTATTAATTCTTTCTGCACATTTTGAAGAACTTTCTCCGGAAGATCGCGATCGATTGTTGTATCGATTGTCGGCAGGAATTCCTCTGGACCTGCATCTTTTTGGCTTAACACCAGAAGAATACAACAGCGCCTCACGTCTAACAACCGTGGGGGCAATCCGTGATTCGGGTAAGGCAATAGACTTATTGTCTTAACTCTAGCGTTTGGGGGAAGACTTTTGTCTTCGGGATTTACCTCCAGTGCCAATCATGCGCCTTTGGCGCTCGCGGGAGTCGCGGGTCATAAGACCTGCTTTGCGAAGAAGTGATTTGTATGAATCTTTGATTTCAGACAGTGATCGGGCAATACCCAAAACTAATGCATCCAGCTGACCTTCTTTACCCCCACCATGAACTTTGACTGAAGCGTTATATTTGGATAAGTCTGTAACTATAAAGGGAAGCGAATAAATTCTCTTGGCAAATTCGCCTGGGAAATAATTCTCGACCGGCTTAGCATTGACAGTAATCTTGCCATCCCCTGCTGTCAGATAGACAGAAGCTACTGCGCGCTTGCGGCGTCCGACTGTTTTTTTGATAATTTTAAGATTTGAAGTATTGTTCATAAGGGTTTACAGAACCAATAATTAAATGCAGACGAGTCAACATTTTGGCACGCAATTTATTTTTGGGCAACATTCCGGAAATAGCATGTTCCAAAAGTCTATCTGGATGTGCTTCCCGGACTTGGGAAACATTGAGCTTTTTGTATCCTCCACCGAAGCCCGAGTGTCTATGATACAGCTTTTCCAATTCTTTCTTACCTGTGACTTTGATTTTCTCCACATTGAGAATTACTACTTGGTCTCCATTGTCCAGGTGCCTCGAAAAAACGACCTTGTCTTTACCCATCAGAAGCTTAGCGACTGTGGTCGAAAATCTGCCCAAAATCTGATCTGTGGCATCCAATAAGTGCCATTTACGTACAATCTCTGCAGTCTTTGGAGAAAAAGTCTTCTTCATTTGGCAGGCTTTACAACTTCATCGTTTAATATCAATTCCATGCGGACTATTGGGGCGTTGTCACCCACTCTGTAGCCTTTTTTGATCATCTTGGTATAGCCTCCACTTTTGGACTTGATTCGAGGTGCAATATTGTGAACCAATTTGTCCATAAGCTCTTTGTCAGCCACCACTGTCTCAATAGACCGGACATCAGAAAGCGTAGCTCTCTTGGCTTTGGTAATAAGATCTTCGATCAAGCCACGGACTGCCTTAGCTTTGGCTTCTGTAGTTTCAATAGCCAGTGATCTAATCATTGCTCCAACCAATCCCTTGAGTAGTGCCTGACGCTGATTAGTATCGCGGCTTAATTTGGTACCGAATACACTGTGGATCATGTGAGTTTATGGCAGGACAAGACCGCGTTGTGCCATTGCGGCTTCAATCAACTTTACTGATTTGCTTCCGACATTTTTGACTTTGGCCAATTCTTCGCGATTGGTAGCATAGAGGTCATTGACTGTCTCAAATCCTGCTTTTTGCAGAGCATTGGCAATTCGGGTGGGTAAATCTAGCTCTTCTATAGAAAGCGCGCCACCTGCAACGGTAGGTTGTTTTTGAGTGGTAACTGGAGCAGAAACCGAAGCAACTTGCGGATTTAAGATTGCCTTGAAATATTCAACCATAGTATTTGAAGCATTGTCGAGTGCTTGCTGAGGTGTAAGTGTCCCGTCGGTGGTAATATCCAAAACCAATTTGTCAAAATTTGTAATACGGCCAACACGGGTAGCTTCGACAGTTGCATTGACTCGGACAACTGGCGAAAATGTGGCGTCGACAGGAATCAAACCTATTGTAGTACTTTTGCGGTCTTCTGCTGGAGAGTATCCATAGCCTGTTTCTACACCAGCTTCCATTTCGAGCTTTGCTCCTTTGTCACTAAGATGGGCTATAACTAGATCAGGATTGGCAATTGAAGCACTATTGGAACATTCGAAATCGCCTGCCGTAACAATGGTTTCACCTTTGGCTGACAAGGTCAGTTTTGTAGGTTTATCACCACTGTATTTGACCCGGACTTGTTTTAGGTTTAAAACTACATGTACCAAATCTTCAACGACTCCCGGCAAAGTACTAAATTGATGACTGGCGCCAGTTATCTTGATACTGGTAATAGCCGCTCCGGGGATTGATGAATATAATACACGGCGAAGTGAAGTTCCAAGAGTCTGTCCAAAACCTTGTGGTAGTGGCTCAAATATAAATCGAGAACTATTAGTTCCTTGGTTGTTGGCCGAAATAGTAAATTGTGGTTTCATCTGGAATAAAATTCGACAATTAACTGTTCTGATACCGACTCTATTGTATCCAACCGCTCAGGCTTGGAAACAACCCGTCCTATTATACCCTGTCGGTCAAGCCATGTGGGGACAGATAAATTCTCACGAGCCCGAACCAATGATTCGGATAGAGAAATTTCATCTCCAATCTTGACCTGATAGGATGGAATATTTAATTTTTTGTTATTTATCTTGACGTGACCATGACCCACTACTTGGCGAGCCATATTTCTAGTTGGAACCAATCCAAGTCTATAGACTACATTGTCAAGACGCATTTCCAGAAGTCTCAACAGATTTTCTCCAGTGTTTCCTTCGAGTCTGGAGGCTTCTGTCAATAAACACCGGAATTGTCTCTCCATTATACCATACATTCTGCGTACTTTCTGCTTTTCTCGAAGCTGCTTGCCATAGTCGGAAATTTTGCGGACGCGCTTGGCTCCATGCTGGCCAGGTACTTGGGTACCCCTTCTCAATTTGTTTCCTTTGCCAAACAAATCTACTCCCTCTCGTCTAGATAATCTATTTTTTGGTCCTACATAATGCGCCATATTTTATATTTTTACCATCTAAAATGAGCAAAGGCTTTATTGGCCTCGGCCATGCGATGAGTATCTAACTTCTTTTTGACAGCTGCACCAAGATTATCCTTCGCATCAATAAGTTCTGCCACCAATTTTTCGGCAAAGGTATGATATTCACGGCTTGGTCTGGCTCTGGAGGCTGTAATAAGCCATCTTAATCCCAAAGCTTCGCGTCTGTCACCTCGAACTGGTATAGGCACTTGATAGGCTGCTCCACCAATACGTCTGGCTTTGACTTCCATTTGAGGCTTTATGTTTTCAAGACTTTCGGTGAATACTTCCAATGCATCTATGCCTGATTTTTCAGCCAGAAGGGTAAAGGCTTTGTAGACCTGAGTTTGAGCCGCTGATTTTTTACCGTCTCTCATGACCCGATTTATAAGACGGGTAACCAACCGGGATTTGTAGACCGGATCTGGTTGTAATTCTATTTTTGTACTTTGTTTTGCTCGCATATTTTTTAGGATGCCGCAGCTGTCGCTGGGCCACTGGTTGATTTGGATCCGTATTTTGATCTACCTTGTTTGCGGTTTTGGACACCGCCGGCGTCATATTTTCCTCTGACAATATGATACTTTACACCAGGAAGATCTTTGACACGACCTCCACGAACCAATACTATACCATGCTCGGCAATATTGTGTCCTATTCCCGGAATATAGGCCGTGACTTCAGTTTTGTTTGAAAGCCTGACTCTAGCAATTTTTCGCAGAGCCGAATTTGGTTTTTTGGGAGTCATGGTTTTGACAATTGTGACCACTCCTCTTTTGTATGGACTCATATTGGAAATTGATTCGCGGGTCTTGGAATTGAAAGACCTTCTCAGAGCAGTCGCTCTGACTTTGGCATGCTTTGGTTTGCGACCTAGTCTTACTAATTGATTAATTGTTGGCATAAAACGCTCTCTCTGGGCTTGTGGGGATAAGCCTACCAATAATTACATTTTCTTTTAGTCCCAATAGTCTATCGATCTTTCCCTCGACTGCAGCTTCTGCCAATTGGCTCGTGGTCTCTATAAACGAGGCTGCAGAGAGCCAAGACGCTGTCTTAAGAGCTGACCTTGTTATCCCCAAAATAACCACTTGAGCAGTAGCCGGCTCACCTCCAGCAGCTAAGACTCTGGCATTTTCTTCTTCAAATCCGGCTCTATCCAAAATATCTCCAGGCAATATAGTGGTATCGCCTTGGGTCAAGACTCTGACCTTGTCACTCATCTTGCGGACAATTGTCTCAAAATGTTTGTCATGAATACCCACCCCCTGAGATTCATAAACCAATTGAATTTCCTCGATCAAATATTCTTGAGCACCTCTTAAGCCTCTGACCTCCAAAACATCTTTAATGTCTAATGAACCTCCGGCCAGCTGAGTACCTGCTGCCACCAATTCTCCTTCACTTATATTTAATTGGGAGGTTAGGGGGATAATATATTCGCGTTCTTCGACTGGCTTGACTGTAGTATTTCTAACTCTAATCTTATAACCTTCGTCGGTCTCTGTAATTTCGACGTTTCCAGATATTTCAGCTAGAGGACTGACTACTTTTGGAGTTCTGGCTTCAAATAGTTCCTCCACCCGGGGAAGACCCTGGGTAACATCAATTGATCCGGCTGTCAGAGCTCCGCGTTTTCCATGAAGAGTCATCTGAGTACCTGGTTCTCCAATACTTTGGGCTGCAATTACACCCATTGGGTCACCTACTACAGCCATTGCCATAGTGCTTAAATTCCAGCCATAGCAAGTAGCACACAATCCATATTTGGCTTTGCACATCAATGTGGATCTGACAACTACTTCTGAAACTTTTTCTTTCTCCAACAAGGCTTTCTTGGTATCGTCTATGACTTCCCCAGCTTTGATAAGAACTTTGTTCTCAAGCTTGACATCTTGAGCCAAGACTCTACCAAAGACTCTCAAAGTAAAAGCTTTACCGCGGGATCCTGTTCTGGAAATAGTAATTCCGTCTGTAGTTTTACAATCATCCATTCGAATCAATGCATCGTGCGAGACATCGACTAGTCTTCTCGTCAAATATCCAGCGTCGGCTGTTCTGATTGAAGTGTCGGACAAACCCTTGCGTTCACCGCGGGTGGCCGCAACATACTCAAAGGTGGAAAATCCTATCCGGTAATTATTTTTTATGGGCAAATCTACAATCCTACCGGTCGGATCTACCACCAGTCCCCTGATACCGGATAATTGCTTGACTTGCTCACGGGAAATTCTACCTACTTGAGCATCAACCATCAGTCTAATTGGGTTTCCGATACTATATAGATCCCAAGTCTTATCAGCAATAGATTCGGTAGCGTCTAACCACAAGCTTTGTGACAATCTTTTCTTTTCTTCCAGGGTAATCAGTCCCATTTCAAAATTACTGTTGATTTCAGCGACCTTTGCATCGACTTCGGCGATAGCTTCGTCTCGACCCACAT
Source organism: Candidatus Amesbacteria bacterium (assembly GCA_016219445.1). GTDB lineage: Bacteria > Patescibacteriota > Microgenomatia > CAZETR01 > Amesbacteraceae > JACRNA01. Next base: position 12,969 of record JACRNA010000004.1, on the reverse strand, counting down.
ACAATTCACAATCGGTAATACTGACAGATATTCCAGAAATAGTACCTGCCCAAAAGCCTAAGTTTTTGAGATCGTCGATCATCTGGGCAATTCTGGTTTTATCAAGCAGAGTAAAGGCTTTGTTGAAAAGTGATACGACAACCGATCTCTTGACTGCTTCATTGACAAAACGCAATTCAATGGGTAAGACTTCATTAAATAATAGTCTACCAACAGAAGTCCTGACAATAACACCGTTCATGTCAACCGATATCTCTTGACGTAATTTAATATTCTTTGAATGATAAGCAAGAATCGCTTCTTCTGTCGTAGCAAAGGCCGACACTCGTGGCGCTATTTGACTATCGATTGATGTCAAATAATAATTTCCCAGTGCCATTTCCTTGGTCGAGGGGATTGCCACAGGATCCCCACTGGCGGGTTTTCTCAAATTGTCTTGAGGCATCATCAAATTTCTGGCTTCTTCGACAGCTGAATCACTGATAGGAACGTGGATTGCCATTTGATCTCCATCGAAGTCAGCATTGAAGCCTGAGCAGACACAAGGATGAAGTCTGATGGCCGATCCTTCGACTAAGACTGGATAGAAAGCTTGAATAGATAGTTTATGCAAAGTTGGAGCACGGTTTAACAATACTGGATGATTTTTGGTGATACTTTCCAAGATATCAAATACTTCAGGTGGTCTACTCTCCAAAATATTTTTGGCTGATTTTACATTTGGAGCCAAGCCCTGGACAATCATTTGGCGCAGGACAAACGGCTTAAACATTTCAAGCGCCATTTCTTTGGGGATACCACATTGCTCAAGCTTTAATTCTGGACCAACAACAATGACTGACCGGCCCGAATAATCGACACGCTTACCCAAGAGATTTTGTCTAAATCTACCTTGTTTACCCCGAAGCATGTCAGACAGGGACTTTGTCTTGGCTGCTTCTGGACGTCTAGAAGTAGTGGAATGTGACGCATCTATCAGAGCATCGACAGCTTCCTGAAGCATCCTCTTTTCATTTCTCAAAATAATATCTGGCGCACCAAGCTCTATCAAATGCTTGAGTCTATTGTTACGGTTTATTACCCGCCTGTATAGATCATTTAGGTCAGAGGTGGCAAATCTTCCACCGGACAGTTGAACCATTGGTCGAAGATCTGGCGGAATTACGGGGAGAATTTTCATTATCATCCACAGTGGATCAACGCCAGCGTGACGCAATCCATCAACTACTTTTAGTCTCTTTGTGGCTTTGATATGACGCTGACCTGTTGCTGTACTAAGTTCTTCACGCAAATCAGAAGCCAATTTATCCAAATCTATACTTTTGATTACTTCAATGACACCCTCAGCACCCATTCCGACTTCGGCAAAATCGACAGCATTATAAGAATCAAGTCTGAGATATTCATCTTCAGAAAGGATACTACCGACCTTGATACTGTCGGCAATATCACCAAGTCTAGCCTGCAAGTCTGAAATTTTGCCGATCTCGAGCGCTTCCTGATCAGTCAGCGCTTGAAGTAATTGCTTGGTTTTGAAATTTGATTCGGAGGCTGCCAGATCATCGGTAGTCTGTTGAGTCTTTTCCAGCGCTAGTCGTTTTTGTAAGAACTCTTTTTTCAAATCCTCTTTTTTGTCGACCAATTCGGTCTTCAATCTTTCCAAAGTTTTGGCTTTTTGCTTTTCACCGACAGAAGTCACTATATACTGGGCGAAATAAACGACAGACTCGAGATTTTTAGGTGAAACATCGAGAAGAAGTGATAGTTTTGATGGTGCACCTTTGAAATACCAGACATGAACGACAGGAGTAGCCAGGGTAATATGACCCATCCGTTCGCGTCTAACCCGGGAATGAGTAACTTCGACTCCACATTTATCACAGATGATCCCCTTGTAGCGGATACGCTTGTATTTGCCACAATAACATTCCCAATCTTTGACTGGTCCAAAAATCCGCTCGTCAAATAGTCCGTCTTTCTCAGGCCGTAACGTTCTATAATTGATAGTTTCGGGCTTGGTAATTTCCCCTCTTGACCAACTCATAATAATTTCGGGAGACGCCAATTTTAGCTGAAGCGACGAAAAATCAGCTATTTTAAATGAATCCTGGTGAATGTGTGGTTTAATTTGTGCCATCGGTGAGGGTTTCTGTATCATCAGTAACAGCTACAGACGTAGTAGTAATTGGTGCAACTTGAATACCATGGGGAATAACTTGCAATCCAAGACTCTGTAACTCCTTGACCAATACATTGAATGATTCAGGAACAGAGCTTGCTGGAATCTCAGTACCCTTGACTATGGCCTCAAAGGCTTTGGCACGGCCGACCACATCGTCGGATTTGATAGTCAGCATTTCTTGAAGAACATGTGAAGATTTGTGAGCTTCCAATCCCCAAACTTCCATTTCCCCCAAGCGTTGTCCGCCCATTTGGGCTTTTCCACCAAGAGGTTGCTGAGTAATGAGTGAATATGGTCCAGTCGATCTGGCATGAATTTTATCCTCGACCATGTGATACAGTTTGAGGAAATAACCGACTCCGACTACTGTCTCTTCCTCATAAGCTTCACCTGTTCGGCCGTCATTTAGTCGTATTTTTCCAGAAACTGGGAGATGGGCTTTGGTAATAAGCTCTGTAAACTTTTCTTCGGGAATTCTCTCAAAAACCGGAACAGCAATCTTTTGTCCCAATTTTTGAAGTGCTAGACCAAGTCTGGCTTCTTGGAGCTGACCCAAGTTCATACGGGCCAATACTGAGAGTGGTGAAATCATAATATCCACAGGTGTCCCGTCTGGCAGATAAGGCATGTCTTCGACGGGGATTATTTTGGAAATGACACCTTTGTTTCCGTGACGTCCCGCCAATTTGTCTCCGACGGTAATTTTTCTAATTTGGGCTACTTTGACTACAACCCGCATATTACATCCAGGAGGTAATTCATCGCCTTCTGCGCGATTTAATATTTGAACATCGACGACAATTCCTCGTTCACCATGAGGCATCCGAAGCGAAGTATCGCGGACGTCGCGGGCTTTTTCACCAAATATGGCTCTTAAGAGTCTCTCTTCTGCTGATAATTCAGTTTCACCTTTGGGGGCAATTTTTCCCACCAAAATATCATTTGGTTGCATGTCGGAGCCTATTGTCACAACCCCATCTTTATCCAAATTGGCCAAAAAGGCTTCACCCACATTTGGAATATCGCGGGTCAACTCTTCGGGACCTAGTTTCGTATCGACCACATCGGCTTCGTATTCTTCGACATGGATTGATGTCAATAAATCATCTGTGACCAGTCGGCTTGATATAGCAATAGCATCTTCATAACCCAATCCTTCAAAGGAAGTATAGGCTATGACCAAATTTTGACCCAGAGCCAATTCGCCATTTTCACAGGCTGGTCCATCTATCAAGAGTTGGCCTTTTTTGATCTTTTGTCCCTTGGAAACCACTACTCTTTGGTTATAGCAGGTACTCTGGGGAGATCGTTTAAACTTAGTTAAATAATAGGTCACAATGTCACCCTTAATCACTACCATCTCACTCCCTGACTCGGTTTTGTCGAGTTTTTTGTCGAGGTTGATAACAATCTTGTCAGCATCAACCGCGCTTACTGTTCCATCATGTAAAGCATTGACCGTCCAGCCCATGGCTGTGGCCATTTCAGCTTCCATGCCCGTCCCAACCATTGGACTGACTGGATTTAAGAGAGGAACTGCTTGACACTGCATGTTAGCACCCATCAATGCTCGGTTAGCTGCATCGTTGGCCAAAAATGGAATGAGTGATGCAGAACAACCAACCAATTGACGTGGAACTAAATCAATAAAATCAGCCTCCATTGGCGATCCTTCGGTAAAGATGTTATTAAAACGCATTGGTAGCCATTCTCCTTCGACGTATCCTTTTGCATTGACCGTAACATCACTATTGAGAATTCTATAATTCTCTTCTTCATCCGCCGAAAGATAGACTATTTCGTCTGATATTCTAATACCATTTTTGTCTTTGGCTAATTTGCGATACGGAGTTTCCAAAAAGCCATAGTCATTGACTCTGGCGTAGAGGGCAAGGTAAGTCACAAGTCCAATATTTGGTCCTTCTGGTGACCTGACCGGATCAATGCGTCCATATTGGCTCGAATTGACATCACGAATACTGAATGAAGCTCTCTCTCGGGTAATTCCTCCCGGGCCGGAGACAGTCAGACGTCTCAATAAATCAATTTCGGAGAGGGGATTGACCTGGTCTAATATCTGAGACAACTGAGAACTTCTGAAAAATTCATTGATCGATGAAATAACCGGTCTTGGATTGACCAGCTGAGCTGGACTAACCAGATCCTCTGTCGAAACCAAAGTCATCTTTTCGCGAATGGCTTTCTCAAGCCGCATCAGTCCTACTCTAAATGACGTCTGAGCCACCAATTCTCCGACTCTTCGAAGCCTTCGATTGGCCAGATGATCAATGTCATCGGTCTTTCCTACTCCACCTTGCAAACCGATTAAATATTTGACCAGAGAAACGATATCGTCGCGTGTGAGAACGGTCTGATTATCATCAACTTTCAGGCCAAAACGCCTGTTTATCTTATACCGTCCGACTTTACCCAAGTCATATCTACGGGGATTAAAAAACAGATCGTACATTAATTTTTGAGCATTTTCCAATTGCAATGGCTCCCCGGGTCTCATCTTTTTGTATATTTCCATCAAGGCTTCTTCGGTATTGTGAGTCAAATCTTTGACTAGGGTTTCCTCAAGTCCTGGAAAAAGTCTCAGTATTTCTTCATTTGTAGAAATACCCATTGCCCGCAATAAAACAGAAACCGCAAACTTGCGTCTGCGGTCGATGCGGACCGATATTACATTGTTTCTGGAAATTTCAAATTCGAGCCAAGTTCCGTGCAGTGGCCGAAGTTCTGCTGTATGGAGAATTTTGCCGGAGGCAGCATCCAAATCGGCTCCAAAATAAGCTCCCGGAGATCTGACTATTTGATTGATGACTGCGCGCTCGACACCATTTATGACAAAAGTTCCCTGCGGTGTCATCATAGGGATATCTCCCAAAAACACTTCACCTGTGGTAGTCTTTTCAGTTATTTTATTTGTAAGTTTAGCTTTGACCCGAAGAGAAGCTGAGAAGGTCAAACCTTTGCGGGCTGCCTGAAGAGGAGTAAGGGTCGGCTTTTCGATAAAATGATCAAAAAATTCGAGACTCCAACTCTTGGCAGTAAAGTCCTCAATTGGCGTAATTTCTTTTAGGCCTTGCTTTATACCCTCTTCCAAAAACCATTTCCACGACTCCAATTGAACCTTGGTTAATTGTAGAGGAGGAAGGTGTGGATACACTTTTCCCCAATATTGGCGATCTGGCTTTGGCATTTGACGCGAAAAAAATCCGCATGAGCCTAAAATCTAACCCGAATCTGTACTGCGGAAAGTGACCCGAGTTTATCAGTCCGAAAGATACTTGTCAACATTCAAATTATGCTCAGCCAAAGTCTTGGCAAAATGGGTCACACCTTTTGTGTCGTTTAGGTAATACCAATATTCACTTTCGGTTGGCTTCAGTACGGCATTTATAGACTCAATTCCAGGATTGGCAATGGGGGTTGGTGGAAGCCCTGAATTTAAATACGTATTATATTTTGATTCAAATTCAGTGTCTATGTTTTTTGGCCACCAGTCATTTTTATTTCCTAGAGCATACTGAATTGTAGCATCAATCTGCAAGGGCCAGCTGGCTTTTAGACGCTTTAAAATAATACCAGCGACAATTTTTCTGTCGGTATTCTCACGGACTTCGCGTTCGACAAGCGATGCCAAAATCAAATTTTCATCTGAAATTTCACCGATTCTATTTCCAAAATTTTTGGACATCATACTTACGACATCTTTGGCATTTGCGTGTAGTGGGACCAAATAAGTATCGGGAAATAATCTTCCCTCAGACGAAGCAGTCAAGACAATAAACTCTCTGCTGTCAAATTGCTCAAAGTTAGCAAATTTTTGGGCTATTTGCTCCCGCCTGTATCCCTCGGGTATCGTCACCCAGATATCTTTGGGACCTGAGGTAAGAGTCTCAAATATTTCTGATAGAGATAATGATTGGGATAGAGAATAACTGCCAGGTCTCAGACTCTGATCCAAGCCCTGACCCTGTAAATATAATTTGGCCACCCAATAGGAGCGAATCAATCTCTGGTTTACTAATTTCTGAAGCACTAGATTTGCCGATTCATTGTTGGCTATTACCAGTGTTTGCTCTGATTTATTAGTGATATTTACCGGGGTCAATTGTATTTTCCACCAATACATTCCCGCGTACACCAAAGCCGAAAATGATATTGATATTGAAATTAACCCAATCCAGAATTTCACACCTCTTCAAAACGAGCCCGTCTAAATTTACCGTTTTCTTTGATAAAAATACGACCGCATTTGCAAGTCACTTTATTTCCTTCGGCTTTTCCTTGGGATAGTGGAATACTACATCCCACGCACCTACTCTGTGACAAAAGCCAAGCTTGGACTGGGGCTACTACATTTTTAAACATGGTTTCAATTTACTCCTTTAATACCGAAAAATCAATGAGTAATCACTTTATTTTACTGGGTATCAATTCCAAAAGCACTGCCGAGTTTGGAGTCATGGGCAGATTGTATTGGAGAACCGCCTCGGTCGTGGCTACTGCATGACGAACCTCACCGCTACCCATAATTGCTTGGCGAAGCAAAAAATTTTGATCCGTTAGTCCTGTAAATGTCACCGGTACTACTTCCGAATGACTCCGCTTGGGATCATAGTTTATGACCAAAACCTGGAATCCCTTGGGGCTCTTGGCGGCAATTGCTTTGACCCAAGTTCCTTCACCCGTTACTCCCAATCTGTCTTCACCCAAGTTTGAAAGTAACCTCAGAGCCTGCTCGCGTGGTTTGCCCAAGACTCCCCAAGCTCCGGTCACTGAAAACGAAAAGCCATATTTTATTTTATACAAGAGTTCCCGTGATACTACCAATAGATGAATCGCTCCTAGATTAGTATCATTAGCCCCGCCCCTCTCAGAATCGGCCCCCAACTCTGAGACAATTTTCTCGACATTGGTAAAATAAGGGTGACTTTCAATCCAGCGCTCGACACTGGTCATGTCCTCGCTATATTTTTCCAAATTCAGATCATAGCGGTGCCAAGAAAAGAAATCCAGACGTAATTTGTTGGCCAGAACAAATGGAAAAAAGTTGTCAATCCAGTTTTTATATAAGCCAGTCGTAGCTGGCCCCCCAAATTTGAAAGTCTGACTGACTTTGGCATTAGCAGCTCCGCGTGAGGCATACAAATAAAGGGTCTGATAATTTTTGGCGCCTCCCATTGTCCATTTGCCAAACAAGTCAGGCTCATTCCAGACTTCATAATAAATATTGGGGATATTTTTGTCTCCACTATAATGCTCGATGGTTTTTTGGATAACCAGACTCCAGTCATTCCAGTTTTTTGGTGCATCAATAATATCTGACTTGGAAATGGGCAAAGGCATATAGGACAAAGACAAAAAAGGAGTAGCGCCTGCACTTCTGATTTTATCCACTATTTTATCCAGCTCAACCCAATTGAAAACCAATTGCTCACCATTTTTGGAAACCACATTAAATCCGTCGTAAATATGATCAATTCTAATATACCTAATGCCTAATGCCTTGATCTGTGGCTGGGTATTGTCCATAAAAGTTGTCAGTTCATCCCCACCTTGAGCCAGCGCTTGCCATGGCTTTGGCAAAGGACCCACTACTTGATCAGTCTGGACATTGATAGCGGAAAGCCGACCTTCGGCCCCTGCCCAAGTCCGCTGAATCTGATTGATACCACGCAAGAGAAGTGGTAAGGCTAAGGCTAATATCAGTATCCCTACGTACGACTGCCAGTCTTCTTTAGTTTTCATAAACATGATTATCATTCATTTCTTGGGTCTTGACAAGTCTTAGCACTCTTGATAAAGTACTGCTAAGTATGGATCTCACACCTAGACAAACCCAAATTCTCAAAGCTATTATTGATGAATATATATCGTCTGCCGACGCTGTCGGGTCAGAAACTCTGGAACGCAAATATTCCCTCGGAATCTCTCCTGCCACAATACGAAATGAAATGAGCGAATTGACTGAAAAAGGTTTTCTGCAACAGCTTCATACATCGGCTGGCCGTATTCCTACCTCAATGGGACTTCGATTTTATGTAGGTCATCTGATGCAGGAAAAACAAATGTCTCTGCGAGATGAAGTCTCGTGCAAAGAAGAAATCTGGGATGCGAGATTTAATTTGGATAAATTGCTCCGCGAGACAGTCTTGGCTTTGTCCAAGCGTACTCATACTTTGGCTGTCGCTACAACCAATGACGGTAATGTCTATTATGCTGGTGCTTCTCAAATCTTAAATATGCCCGAATTTTATGATATCGACGTAGCCCAAACAGTGTTGTCTCTTCTTGACCAACGAGTAAAACTCCAACAACTATTCTTTGGCCAGAGCTTATCATCTGAGCCAATACATATCATGTTTGGAACCGATCTCAATTGGCCAAATTTTGCCACAGTCGGTATGGTCTTCTCTCGTTTTAATGCAGGTAAAACCGGGGATGTAACCTTGGGAATCATTGGTCCCTGTAGATTGAATTTTCCCTATGTCGTGCCGACTATCCGTTATTTCTCACAACTGGTGGGTGAAATAGCCCAAAGTTTTTAAAATATGGATGATCAAATAAATAATCTTCAAGACCAAATAATCGTTCTTACCGATGACTGGAAGAGGGCTCTGGCTGATTACCAAAATCTGGTCAAGAGATTTGAAAGTGAAAAACATGAGGTCATGAAATTTGCCAATCTTAATTTGATTTCCAAATTGTTGCCCAGTCTTGATATTTTGGAAATGTCTGCACTGCACTCACAAGACGCAGGAGTCAAAATGGCAGTCAAGCAATTTCAGGACGTGCTATTGTCAGAGCAGTTGGAAGCAATTATTCCTAACATTGGTGATACTTTTGATCCAAACATACATGATTGTTTGGAGACAATCACAGGTGAAGAAGAAAATACACTTGCAGAAATCGTTGCAAAAGGGTATAAAATAGGAGATGTTATTTTAAGACCTGCAAAGGTCAAAGTTTATAAAAAATAAAATGGCAAAAATAATCGGTATTGATCTCGGAACAACAAACAGCTGTGTGGCTGTGATGGAAGGTGGAACACCAAAAGTAATAGTCGCAGCTGATACCGGTCGCAACACTACCCCATCGATAGTCGAGCCAGTCAAAAAATTGGTAGGTGACGTGGCCAAGCGTCAAATGGTCCTCAATTCCAAAAATACGATTTATAGTATCAAAAGACTGATGGGTAGAAAGTTTTCTGATCCTGAAGTCAAAAGAACCATGGATATGGTTCCATACAAAATCGTCTCCGGTAAAGACGGTATGGCTTGTGTCGAAGTAGACGGCAAAGTCTATACTCCTCAGGAAATATCTGCCCAGGTACTGATGACCATGAAAGCTCACGCCGAAAGTTATTTGGGTACCAAGATCGATTCGGCTGTCATTACAGTCCCCGCTTATTTTGATGATTCACAGCGTCAAGCGACCAAGCAAGCTGGTGAAATAGCGGGTCTAAAAGTCGAGCGTATTATCAACGAGCCAACGGCCGCAGCCCTCGCTTATGGACTGGATAAGAAAAATGCTCACACTGTCGCGGTTTATGATCTAGGTGGTGGAACTTTTGATATTTCAGTTTTGGAATTGGGTGATGGCGTCTTTGAAGTCAAGGCGACAAATGGCGATACACACCTTGGCGGAGATGATTTTGATCAAGTGATTATGAATTGGATTGTCGAAGAATTCAAAAAAGAGAATGCTCTTGATCTCAAGAAAGACGCTCAAGCCTTACAGCGGGTCAAAGATGCAGCTGAAAAAGCCAAAATCGAATTGTCTTCTGCCATGGAGGTCGAAATCAATCAGCCCTATATTACCCAAAATAATGGTCAGCCGTTGCACTTAAATCTTAAGCTTACCCGTGCAAAGATGGAGTCCCTCGTCGATGATCTTATCCAAAAGACAATTGTTCCTGTTAAGGCGTGCCTAAAAGATGCTGGAGTAGAGATATCCAAAATTGACGAAATAGTCATGGTCGGCGGAATGACCAGAATGCCAAAAGTGGTTTCGGTCGTCAAGGAATTTTTTGGCAAAGAACCAAATCGCGGTGTCAATCCTGATGAAGTAGTAGCAGTTGGGGCTGCAATCCAGGGAGGTATTTTGACAGGAGATGTCAAAGATGTGGTCTTGCTTGATGTCACACCTTTGACCCTTGGACTTGAGACTTTGGGGAGTGTAGCTACTCCCCTGATTTCCAGAAATACTACTATTCCGACAGCCAAAACCCAGGTCTTTTCGACAGCAGCAGACAATCAGACTTCAGTCGAAATCCACGTCCTCCAAGGTGAGAGACCTATGGCTGCCGATAATAAAACTTTGGGTAGATTTATTCTCGACGGTATTCCGCCAGCCCCTCGGGGTGTTCCTCAAGTCGAAGTAACTTTTGATCTGGACGCCTCGGGAATTCTCAAGGTGACAGCCAAAGACAAAGCTACAAATAAGCAACAGCATATAACTATTACCAATAGCACCAATCTGTCCGATGAAGAAATCAAAAAAATGCAGGCTGAAGCCGAAAAATTTGCCACAGAAGATGCGGCCAAAAAAGCCCGTGTCGAAACCCGTAATCAGGCAGATACCATGATCTTTACAGCTGAAAAAGCCATCAAAGATGGTGGAGACAAACTTAAGCCCGAATTAAAAACAGAGGTCGAGGAAAAAGTAAAAGCAGTCAAAGATATTTTGGAGGCCGGATCCAAAGAAGATCTGGAATCAAAAACTAAGGATCTTATGGACTCCATGCAAAAAATTGGATCAGCTATGTACGAACAACCCAAACAGGAGGCAGAAACACCAGGTGCACCAGAGACTCCAAAAGATGACAAGGCCAAGCCTGAAGAAGGGGAAGTAGTCAGTTAAATTGGAGTTCTGTGTTACACTAAATATATGGCTTGGAGCGTAAAATTGTTTACAAATCCACGCGGTGATTCTCCGATCAAAGACTTTTTGAATAAGTTGGATGATTCTTCTCACGCTAAAACTATCAAAATTATTGAGCTCTTGCAAACGCACGGTCCAGCTCTCCCCCCGCCATATTCCAAGAAGCTGGTTAAAGATATTTACGAATTAAGAACCTCTGGTCAAATTGCGGTTCGTATTTTGTATACAAAATATCAGAACACGTTTTACCTATTGCATGCTTTTAAAAAAGAAACCCAGAAAACCCCATTAAAAGAAATTCAAACTGCACTTGACAGAAAAGCCAGATTAATATAGCATATATGCTATATGAATAAACACTTAGATTTCAATACATATAAAAAACAGGCTTTTAAAAATAAAGGCTTAAAAGCTGAATATGATAGGATTCAACCTGAATTTGAGTTGATAAACGCACTTATTGAAGCCAGAAAAGGTAGAAACTTGACTCAAGCTCAATTAGCTGAAAAGATTGGTACCAAACAATCTGTCGTTTCCCGACTTGAAATTGGCAATGCCAATCCTACCCTCGAATTTCTCAAAAAAATGGCGAGTGCTCTAAATTCCAGGCTTGAAATTAGTTTAGGTTCTCTATAAAAACTTGCTCAAGAATTGACCAGTATAAGAAACTATCACTTTTGCAACATCTTCAGGTGTCCCTTGGGCAACTATTTGCCCACCCATATCACCACCGTCGGGTCCAAGATCAATTATCCAATCAGTCTTTCCGATCACGTCTAAATTATGTTCAATCACCAAGACAGAATTACCATTATCCACAAGTCTATTTAATAATTTTAGAAGTTTCTCAATGTCTGAAGAGTGCAACCCAGAAGTTGGCTCATCCAATACATAAAACCCACCTTTCTTATGAAGATTGCTTGCAAGCTTCAATCTCTGTGATTCACCGCCCGATAATGTATCCAGTGTTTGTCCCAAGTTTAGATAACCTAAACCAACTTCAGTCAGCATATTTAATCGCTTCTTTATCTGTTCATCATCAAAAAAGTTCGAGGCTTCCTCTGAAGTCATTTCCAATACATCATGAATATTTTTTCCTTTGAATTTATAAGACAATACCCCTGAGGTATATTTTTTGCCATTACATGTTTCACAAATCATTTTTACATCGGCCATAAAATGCATATTGATAGATTCAAAACCTAAGCCCGCACAATCAGGACACCCGCCTTTACTATTTGAGCTAAAAAGATTTTTGTTCACTTTATTTTCTTTTCCAAAAACGTCCCTTATATAATCAAACGCCCCGCAATAGGTAGCAATATAAATTTCCCACGACCTTACGGTCGGGGTGTTTAGAATAAATAAAATCCACTATCGTGTTTGGATCGACTGTAACTTCAACTCCCAAACCTTTACAGGTTTTACATGCTCCCAAAGTATTATTGAAAGAAAAGTGTCCAGCACTTAGATTTTTTACAGAACCAATACGGGAAAAAAGTAATCTTAGATAAGTATATATTTCCGTTACAGTTCCGACTGTGGATCTAGCGCTTTTTCCAATCTGTTTTTGTTCAATCATGACAGTAGACGACAATCCTTTGATTTCATCGATATCTGGTCTTTCTGTCCGTTGCAAATTTCTGGCGGCAAATGTTCCCAAAGATTCGAGATATTGTCTTTGCCCTTCGGCAAATATAATATCGAAAGCTAGCGTTGATTTACCAGAACCAGAAACTCCAACGATACTCGTCCTGACTTCGCCAACCCTTAATTTTTGAGGTTTATTGTACCTATTTTTTTGATCTTTGGGTCACTTACGCTAAAATCAGTTTGTGTTTGTACGTAAGGTTAAAAATTCTGCAAAAAATATTTCTTTCCAGATAATGGAA
>JACRNA010000003.1 GCA_016219445.1 Candidatus Amesbacteria bacterium | reverse complement strand
CTTGATCAATATTTTCGACTTTTTTGCCATCGACAGTACAATCTTTTTTGCTTATTTTGTCCTGTGCTGCCTGTTCACATGTTTTACTTCCATTGTAGGAAATTGTAAACCCTCCACAATATCCACAAAATGCACCTTGATATTGAAGTTCGGCCAAGCGGTTCTTCTCAAAATCAATCACCTGGGTTTGACCTTTGTCATCGACTACTTGGACTGTGGGGGAATTTAAGACCTTGCCGTTTTTATCCACTTGGGCAATCATCTGTTTTGCTACATAATCTGAAAGACTCTCGTTTACTATTTGGCCATTTCTGTAGATTATAAATTTACCACCTTCTTTTTTTAACTCGAGTCCATATCTCAATGCTTGAAATTGATCAGGAGTACCTTTGAATTCTTGAGTTGAATTGAAGTTGCCGCCAGCGTCGTAGCAGGGGACATATCCCAAATGTGATCCAGAGACAGAGTCGTTCATCTTACATAATGCATTGGCTTTTTGGCCTGCGGGACTTGCCTTCTTTTATTAATCTCTCCCGAGTTTTGGCTACCAAATCAGCGTTTAGATTTGCAAGACTGGCTTGAGCTGCCAGCACTGTCTGGTAGAGTAGGGCATACTCGGCCAGCATTTGGTTTTTGACTGTTTGATTGGTTTCTCGGTTGGCTGCAGCTACCTTGGCATTGTATTCTACTTCTGCCATCTTTTGCTGGATAGTCACTTCTGCCGCTCTTTGACCTGCGGTTTCGAGGGCAATTTCCGCAGTAGTTTTAACTTTTACGTATCCTGGAATATCTTCGGTTATATAACCATCTGTATTTTTTTTATATTCTCCTTTATCGTCTTTAACCAATTGTTTACCGTCTTGCTTTAAGGTTTGAACATAGGCTTCCCATTGCCGTTTGGCTACTTCATCTGCAATTTGTTGTGGGGATAAATTTAAAAAGCTTTGGGATGGCTTGCCGGCTTCTTCTTTGTATTGAAACAAGCCATTTCCTTGGCCATCACATTTCGAAGGACCTTTCCATGATCCGTTTTCGCAAGTATAAAAACAGCCGTTTCCAGAATTTTGGTGCTCAGATCCATTATTTGCCCAGCCATCACATTGGCCAACCCCCCTTGCTATATCGATTTTTTGTTGATCATCTTTTGCGGCTCCAATAGCTGTTTTGATATCATTAATTTTTTCTTCAACTTTTACCATCGATGCTTCAGCTTTTTGTTTTGCAGCAGCGGCATCTATTGCGTCTCTTTCTCTTGCCTGATTAGCGGCAGTTTCTATTTCAGCGTTGCGGTCAGCGGGGCTATTGTCGGCGTAATTTTCGGTGTCACGATGAAAACTTGGGTTGGGATCTCCTCCGGAATAACAACCATGAGTGCAGACGCCCTGTTCGGTATATTGATCACACACTTCGCCGCATTTATGGTTTGCAAAAACTAAATTATTGCCAAATGCTAATTGCCAAATGCTAAATGCTAATAAAACGAGCAGGAAACGGCGCATATTTAGAACTTGAGTGTCAGGGCCACGGAAGTGGGGAAGCTAACGGTCAATGATTCGTCATAAGAGAAAAGTAATTCTTTGTAGGTTCTTAGATCTTCGTCGTCCACAAATACGCTATAACCCACAAGCTTATCTTGTTCACTTACAAAATCAACCAAGCCTACTGCCCGATATGAACCTAATTCCTTGTTTAGCCAGAGCCTGATAAGTTTGGAATATGGCAGATTTTCGATACGGGTAAAGACAAAAGTCTTTTTTAATTTTTCATCGTATTTCAAAAAGGCCACGCCTTTCAAATTGAATTCCGGAATATCGATGTTTTGAATTTCGGAGGAATCGTTGTAGAGAGCGAGTAGGTTGTGAAAGAGTTTTTTGGTCTGATATGCGTTTGGGTCAGTCTGAAACTCGGTGGAAATGGGTTGTTTTCTAAAAATATCAAGATTGGTGGTAAATCCAGTCCAAGCTTTGGTAAAAATATTTTGTTTCTGATTGACCAAAGTGAGACCCACAACCAATCCAATTGCTAATAGCAAAACGCCAAGGACTTTCGATTTCTGGGGCATTATTAAAATTATCTGTCGCGCGCGGCCTCAATGCAAGTAGGAGATTAGATGTTTAGTTTTACAGCTGGAGACATGGTGGATTTGAGAATCACTTTTTTGATTCGACCAGCTGGCAAAGCTACCATCACTACTGATATATTTTGAGCCAGTTGATCATCTTTCATGGTCATCTTTCCCACGACCAAATGAATAGCTGACCCATCTTTGTCGGTTTTGAGTTTTATGGTAGTATCCGAGGACAATCGTTTAATTGCCAGATCGACATTTTCGGTGACAGTTCCATTTTTGGGATTGGGCATCAAGCCTTTGGGTCCTAAAACTTTGGCAAATTTGACGAGCTTGCCCATCTGGGCGGGAGTGGCGACCAAAACATCAAAATCAAATTTTCCCTGAGCAATTGCTTCTATCACTTCGTCACTTACTTCCACAATCCTTTTTGCCTTACCGGAAAACTTGTGTGGTAGTTCGATATCTTTTGACCAGATTCTGTCTGCGAGAGTAATGTGCATTTCGACGCTACCGCCGAAGCTAGCAAGCGATGTCTTTCTGACTAGACTGATACCTTCTGAAATAGAGTGACCAGTCTCCATAGGAACCAACTTTTTCATTTCTAAATATCTTTTTGATCTGACCTTGGGAGTTTTTTGCTTTTTTACTTTTTCTGTTACTGTGTCACTTGTTACATCTGTCACTATTTGATTTGTACCTTCCCGTTTCTTTTTTTGCTCAAGTTTGACCGCTTTTTTCTCACGCAAAGCTGATTCATCTTCAGTTCCCAGTATTGATACTTTCTTTTTACCCATGGTGGTGATTATACTGATAATGTGAATCCAAAGCAACTTGGGAAATTTAAGCTCTACTATCGAGGTGAGTGGGATGACAGCTTGTTTGATAAATGCATGACTATAGTAGGAAGCAGGCGGATGACCGATTATGGCAGAAGGGTAATTGAGAAAATCGTACCCCAATTGGTGCAGGATGGTTGGACAATAGTTTCTGGGTTTATGTACGGCGTTGATAAATATGTTCACCAGACTTGTATTGAATGTGGAGGCAAGACAATTGCGGTGTTAGGTTGGGGGATAGACCAAGAAACAGACACCAAAATTATTGATAGCGGAGGTCTGTTACTTTCGCTTTGGAAAGATCAAAAGGGGACTCTCTGGACTTTTCCGGCCCGAGACAGGGTG
This sequence comes from Candidatus Amesbacteria bacterium, assembly GCA_016219445.1. Taxonomy (GTDB): domain Bacteria; phylum Patescibacteriota; class Microgenomatia; order CAZETR01; family Amesbacteraceae; genus JACRNA01. Next base: position 28,342 of record JACRNA010000003.1, on the reverse strand, counting down.
ATGGCAGCCCTCGGTCATGAATTAATTGTAGTTGAAGCAGGGCAAAAGTCGGGGAGTCTCATTACAGCTGAAATGGCCTACAAGCTCAAAAAACCCATTTGGGCTGTGCCGGGACCAATTACTAGCTCCGTATCAGCGGGGACAAATCAGCTGATTGCGGATGGGAAAGCCAGGATGTTAACTAATTTTCAATTTTCAATTTACAATTTACAATCAAATTCCAATGATCCAATTTTAAAACTTATTGAAAATCAGGGTCTGGATGCTTCAGAAATAGCCAGAAGACTGGGGCGATCCGCCTCCGATATTGGTTCAGAACTGACAATGTTGATGTTGAAAGGGGAGGTGGAGGACAGAGAAGGGAAATATTATTTACGAGATACCGGAGGTAACGAGCGAAACATGTAAATACTGCAATCTCTCTTGCATATCGGAGATCGATCCATACCTAAGCATTTAATACTAACTTCACTCTCACTATATACATTGATGTGAGCAAGAATTTCATCAGCTCTAAGTGGACACCCATCAGGTTTTTGTTGATGATATAGGCCAATACCTATATTTAGGATCTCAGCTATTTGGTTACTTTGTGGGTCACCAGCTCCTTTTATAAGATCTCCCATTGGATGAATATTAGTTGTTGTTGTTGTTGTCAAGATTATCAAATAATTACATTACTTACGCACGTGCGTGTCTAGTGTAATAACCAAATATGATAACATCATAAGATGTTGGTCAAGATTAAATCGGTTGCCAATGTAGGATTGGAAACGACAGCGATTGAAGTGGAAGTGGATGTCGCCTCAGCGGGTTTTCCCGGATTTAATATAGTAGGTCTTGCCAGCAAAGCGGTGGAGGAAGCCCGCGAGAGAGTAAAGACTGCAATTACCAATAGTGGCTTTGATTTTCCACCCAAAAAAATCACGGTTAATTTGGCTCCTGCCGATATTCCCAAAGATGGGGCAGCTTATGATCTGCCGATTGCAGTTGGAATTCTTGCAGCTTCTGAACAACTTATGCCAATGAATGCCAACCGTATGACTACGAATGACATTTTCTTTGGTGAATTAAGTTTGGATGGATCTCTGCGGCATACAAAAGGAGTTTTGTTAGTAGGATTGTTTGCGAAGGATAATGCGATTTATGTGCCAATCTTAAGCGCAAATGAAGCGGCGGTCGTTGAAAATGTCACGGTTTATCCAGTGAGAAATTTGAGAGAATTGGTCGATCATTTTCAAGATATCGAAAAGATTGAGCCATTGGCACATTTGGAAATTCAGGAATTGGTGAGCGATGCCAATATTGATGTGGATTTGGCAGATGTAGCCGGTCAAGAGCAAGCCAAAAGAGCGCTCACAATTGCGGCCGCGGGTGGTCATAATCTCTTGATGTTTGGACCACCGGGGACTGGGAAAACGATGTTGGCCAAAGGTATGGCTGGAATATTACCACCGCTTTCTTCCCAAGAAGCTTTGGAGGTGACACGTATTTATTCTGTGGCTGGCCTTCTTGATTCAGGAGAATCATTAATCAGAAGAAGGCCATACCGTCATCCGCATCATGGCGTGTCGCCCGCAGGCATGGTGGGTGGAGGATCAAATCCCTTACCCGGTGAAGTCTCATTGTCTCATCTTGGGGTATTGTTTTTGGATGAAATGGCTGAATTTCCCAGATCTGTCTTGGAATCTCTACGTCAGCCGATGGAGGATGGAACCGTCAGTATTGTCCGCGCCTCCGCCCATGTCTCGTATCCGGCTAGTTTTACGCTTTTGGCTGCTGTCAATCCCTGCCCCTGTGGATATTTAGGCCATCCGAGGCGTGAATGTAAGTGTACCGACAAAATGGTCCGCAAATACCGATCGCGGATTTCCGGACCGATTTTAGATAGGATTGATTTGCATGTGCATGTCCCGGCTGTAGAAATAGAAAAGTTGGACAGCTCTGCGGTTGGTCAGTCAAGTTTGAATATTCGTAACCAAGTTATCTCTACTCGTAAAATCCAAGAACTTAGATTTAAAGATGAAAAAATATACACCAATTCTCAAATGGGCAACAAGCAAGTCAAAAAATATTGTCAGTTGATGCCGGATGCCACCCGGATTTTAAAGCTGGCTGTCGAAAAATTTGATCTATCTGCCCGTAGCTATTTTAGATTGATAAAAGTTTCGCGCACGATTGCCGACCTGGATAATTCTGATAAAATATTGGTCAATCACATGGCCGAAGCTTTGCAATATAGGCAACAGATATAAATTAAAAATTATGAAGTATTTCAATCGCAGGACCGGTGAAATCGGTGAGAGTCTGGCCTTGGAATATTTATTGAAATTAGGTTATGAACAAGTTACGCGCAACTATCACACTCGATATGGTGAAATAGACTTGATAATGAGGGATAAAGAGGTAATGGTGTTTGTGGAGGTAAAGGCCAAAAAGACCGAAAGTTGGGGTACGCCGGAGGAAATGTTTACTCAAAGTAAGTACCGCAAAGTCAAGCGCATGGCGACAGCATATCTTCATGGCAAAGAGATTATTTGTCGGATTGACATGGTAGCAGTTGACCTTTCTTGCGATCCGCCGGTTCTCCGTCACTATCCCAATGTCACTTTTTTGTGACTTTGGGTGAGGAAAAGGGGAGGGAGATGTCAATTTAAATACGTTATTTGCAATATACTTTAAGTTATGACCAACATACCTGTTCTAGTACCAAGTGATTTTCAAGCGAAAGATGGTTTTGGGAAATTTGCTAGGGGACATGCGTTGCCATTCGCTGAAGCACTTTTTTATGCATTAGTAAGCTCCAATAGTATACCAGGAGATGGTACGACCGACTGTCATTTAACAACAAACGAAGGCTATTTTGGGGCGGTTGTTAGAGTGTTTGAAAGAAAAGAATATGTGCACTTTTCATTTAAAGAAAAAATCTAGCTTAATTTATACCCCAACCCTCTGTGAGTAATAATAGTTGAGCCTGAGATTTTGGAGCGGAGGCGGTGAATAAGCTGGTCGAGAGCGTGGTCAGAGACGCCGTCATAATTTTTGACATCGGGATAAATGCTTCTGGCTATCTCATCTTTGCTCACAATTTGCCCCTTTTTGGATCGCAAAAGTTCCAAAAGCCGAGTTTCCGCGGCCGAAAGTTCCGTATTTTTACGGGAGGCTAAATAATCTTGAACGATCGAACTTTTGGCATAAGCTGGGTGGTCGGGGTAATCGGCTAGCATTTCTTCGAGCTGAGCCTTGAGCTTATAATTTTCTTCAGGGTTTAAAGACAAGTTGTCCCGTTTGACAATCATACAAATTTTTTCAAAAGCCGCAATACCGCCAGAAAACTTGTAAAAATGGCATTCTTTGGGATCAAGAGTGGGTAAATATTCAATATGTTCACTGGCTATTTCATAGCAATCTCCCAAAATACTTTGCTTGTCTGCTCCGATGGGTTTGTGAAGTAATAAAACGTAACTCAGTTTGTATTTATGTACGTCGCGTAGGGCCTTCAAATAATTATAAAAAGACAAATATTTAATGTCTAATGTCGAATCCAGGGAATCGAGAACCATAATGCCCTCGGCAAAATGCTCTTTGACAAAATTGGCCATGGTCTCGGGGGTTTTGTTGATGACCAGGTTAAAGTCGAGATAAACTCCGCCCAAACTGCGGCCAAAGCGCGATTTGCCCCATCCCGGCGGAGCAATGACCTGGACAGACTCACCATGAGCTAGAAATCCCAAGATTTTATCCCTAAACTCCATGACCCATTTTAACACTTGTGACGTTTTGTGAGCCAAATGTCAAGGTTTTTGAATAGATTTAGTGTAAAAATAATTTATGAATAATTGGTTGTTTGGTTTGCAGGGGATTGGCCATTTGGGAAATTTAGTACACAATGGCGTGGTGATTTCTGACTCAAATGAAGTTAATTTGGAAAGAGCAGATTTAGAAAATTTGGTAACCATGTATATTTTGTTAAAGTTGTTTAGAGAAAATGGTAAGCCAATGATTGGAATGGAAGGAAAATTGGGTAAAGAATTGGAAAAAAGAGTAGGGCAAGATTAGTTTTTCTTCAAAAATTCAATAATCTCCGCGCAAAAATTGTTTAAGGTGACCACATCGGAAAGATAATCCCTTTTTACTTGATCATAATCAAATTTTTGCTCATCGTATTCATGGACTGCCAAGTTTCGAAAACCCGCTGCTTGAGCCATCTCGTGAGCAGTTTTTTGGGTTAAGATGTTTTGTTTGTTAAGCGATAAAAATAGATCTTTATATGATTCCGGCCGGGTAATTTCCAGATTGGAAATAATATGAGTGGCAATATCAATTGCAGCCTCCACCGCTTGAACCAAGCGGAATACCAGGGCATCTTGCAAAATTGTCTCGTCGTAGGATTGTTCGTCGGAAAAATCCAAATCGCGGATTCTCTTGATAATTTCTCTTATTTTGGATATTTTGAGTTCAATAATGTTTCTGTTAATTGGCATAGGTTTTATATAAATAGCTTCTAAAAATAGATCTCATGTGTTCAGTATCATAATATTTTTGCATAGCCATAGATTCAAATTTTACTCTATCCTCATTGCTTTTTTGATATAAAACTTTTCCAGTTTTGATAAAACTAAATAAAAAAACCGGTGAACTTTCCAGGTCAACGAGCCTAATATCGGGATTGGGGAGATTGATTTGATTTTCCACCAGATCAATAATTTTTGAAGTTTCTTTTGGTCTTTTGTTTAAAACTACGGCAATATCACTGTCACTTTTGCTTGACGCAAACCCATTGGCTCTAGAGCCATGAAAATAGACAGCAATAATATTGGGATCGGAGATAATCATGAGTTAATTTTAGCATACTGGAGCGAATCCGAAGGGGTTACGGGTTCACTCATTCAGTCCAAAAGTTGACAAATTCTAAGAATTAGTACATAATTTTGGAAATGAAGATAAGAAATAGTACTGAAATTTTGAGTTTCATACCTAAAAACTATCTGAGACGTCAGATTCACCCCAAGATATTACAAAGTATTAAAAAAGATCCTGAGGTGACAATTATCTATGGTTCAAGACAAGTGGGGAAAACGGTTGAAGTATTTAAATGCTTAAGTCTAATTTTGGAAGAAAATAAGCAAAATGATATTTTCTTTTATAATTTAGATAATCAAAAAGGAGAAGATTTCGATTCGCCAGATAAATTTTTGGCCTCAATTTTGGCACAGAAAGAACACGACAAGACTTATGTTTTTATCGATGAGGCTCAACGCCTGGATGACATCGGACTATTTATAAAATATCTCTACGATTTACACAAAGATATCAAATTTATATTAACTGGATCCGCATCTCTTGATATTAAACAAAAGATCAAAGAACCGCTTACTGGCAGAAAACAAGAGTTTTTTCTTTCACCGCTAGATCTCAGAGAAATTTTGTTTTCTCATAGCATTAATCTTTCCAAGATTGGTAATACTTTTTCTTTATTAGAACAAATTTTGGAAGACTATATGTTGTTTGGAGGTTATCCTGGAGTGTTGACGTTAACTGGTTCCGAGAAGAAAATTCAAAAGTTGAATGAAATCGCCAATTCCTATATTTTGAGGGACACTTTGGACGAATTTGGTATAAAAGATGAGGCTAAAATGCGCCTTGCAGCTGCCTACCTCGCTGAAAATATAGGTAGTCTATTTTCTCTTGAAAGCTTGGTAAGCATGGGCGGACTTACACGGCATTTGGCCGAAAAATTGATTATGGCTTTGGAGAAGAGTTTTGTGGTCTTTCCCATCCGGCCTTTTTCGCAAAACAAGGCTAAAGAATTGGTTCATAGGCCTAAATATTATTTTTGGGATCCAGGTATTAGAAATGCTGTTTTGGAAAAGTTAAGACCAAATCAAATTGTTCTTGATAAAGGTAAATTATTTGAAAACGCTTTGGCAATAGGACTAAATTTACGCGGTACTAAACTAAATTATTGGCGTACGTTGAATCAAACTGAGGTTGATTTTATATCAGGCGATAGAGCTTTTGAATCAAAATATGGGCAGGATTCAACCTCTACAACCCGCAATCTACAGAGTCTCCTGGCTCAATATCCCCAAATTAAATCTGGAAAGGTGATTGGAAAGAAAAACTATTGGGAGATTTATCAGTAATGACAAAGTTCTGGAGTTGGTTTAGAACTTGGAATTTATTCCGGCCTGCTTATTTTAATCCCCATAACTTGACAAATAGGTGTATATCTGTATAGAATTATACACAGATATGCAAAAAAGACTAATTTTTGACAAGATAGCTCCGTATTTTGAGCACAAAAATGCCATTATCATTACAGGTCTGCGTCAAGTAGGGAAAACAACCCTTTTGCGTCAAATTCACGATTTTTTGGCAGACAAACCAAAAATATGGTTTGATTTGGACAATCCCCTGGATCAAAAAATTTGGGAAGGGGAAGATTATGCTGGAATTTATAAACGTCTAATTTCTCAAATCGGGAAGACCGAACGTCTATTTATATTTTTGGACGAAATCCAAAATATTCCCAGCATCACCAAGATAGTAAAATATTTTATAGATCATTATAACGTCAAGTTTTTTATTACCGGATCGTCGAGTTTTTACCTCAAAAATTTATTCCCCGAATCTTTATCTGGACGCAAATTTTTATATGAATTATCTCCATTAAGTTTCCTGGAATTTTTATATTTCAAGGGTGAACTAACCCGAGAAAAGACAAATGGAGATTTTGAAAGTTTGTGTTCCAACGATCAGGTAGAGGCTCTCAAAAGAGTGCATTTATATGAAGAATATATGCAGTTTGGGGGTTTTCCAGAGGTTGTCGTGTCCAACAATCAAGAAACCAAAAAAGCGGTACTAAAAAACATTTTTGCCTCGTTTTTTGAAAAAGATTTACAAATTTTATCCGATTATCAAGATATCCGGCAATTGCGGGATTTTATATTGCTGTTAGTATCCCGAGTCGGGTCGATGCTTGATATCACTAAAATAGCCGGAGAGTTGGGAGTTGACCGTCAAAAAATCTATAAATATCTGGACTTTCTCCAGGGCATATTTTTTATTAGATTACTGCCTAAATTTTCTCGAAGTATCGACCGGGAAGTAGCCGGAGGCAAAAAGATCTATTTTTGTGATACAGGAATTTTAAATACCTTGGGAATGGTAAATTCAGGTCAACTTTTGGAAAATACAGTAGTCAATCAACTAACTAATTATGGCCAATGTAGTTTTTATAATAAGCGAAACACCTCAGAAATTGATGTAGTTTTGGATAGACGAATTGCTCTCGAAGTAAAACAGAGCGCGAGTGAAGCGGTTGTTCTTAAATTGCAAAAATTGGCAAAAGAACTCAAGCTTTCAAAGTTTTTTGTGGTCAGCCAAAATTATAAGAATATTTCTGGCGTAATTTCCCCGACCTCGTTTTAACTTACCTTAATTCCCATTGATCTGGCTGTGCCTGTCACCGATTTCATGGCAGCGTCGAGCGAACCGTCATTCATGTCTTTCATTTTGGCTTCGGCAATATCCTTGACCTGAGAAAGGGTCAGAGTGGCCACAATTTCACTGCCTGGCTTTTTGGAAGCTTCTTTTAGACCCAAAGTCTTCTTGATCATGGCAGAGACTGGAGGAAGCTTGGTGACAAAGGTAAATGTGCGGTCGTCAAAGACGGTAATGACAGCCGGAATGATATTGCCTTTTTGCTCTTTGGTTTTGTCATTGTATTGCTTGACAAATTCCATGATAGGAACTCCATGCTGACCCAAAGCGGGTCCGACTGGAGGAGCGGGTGTCGCTTCGCCGGCTGGTAAATTGAGCTTTAGAATAACTTTTATTTTGCGGGCTGCCATATTATATTTTCTTGACTTGCAAGAAGTCTAATTCTACAGGTGTTTCTCGGCCAAAGATAGAGACCAAAACCTTAAGCTTGCCTGCAGTCTCGTCAATTGATTCGATAGTGCCAAGGAAATCTGTAAATGGTCCGTCGGTAATCTTGACTGCCTCACCTGTGGTAAATTTGGTCTTAAATTTGGGAGTGCCGACAGTCGAAAACTGCTGGATAGCGTCGACTTCGACGTTAGAAAGTGGGGTAGGCTTGTTGCCAACTCCCACGAATCCCGTGACACCAGCGGTTGTGCGGACGACCAACCATGAGGCATCATCGACTAGCATCTTGACGAGCATATAGCCTGGAAAAATCTTTTCTTTAATTGTCGATTTCTTGCCGTGCTTGATAACAATTTTGTCTTGGGTAGGGATGAGGACTTCAAAGACTTTGTCTGCTTGGTTTAAGGTATAGACTCTTTGCTTGAGAGTCTCGGCAATCCGCACTTCGTGACCCGACTGTGTATGAACGACGTACCACTTAGCCTCTTCTGGAGCATTGGGGGTAATAATAATATGACCCTGAATAGCTCGGCCTGCAAAACCGCGTTCAGACAGTTTGGCAGTGTCATTCATAGTCATTGATTGTTATTTTATTAATAATTTAAGTAAATTGGTGAAACCGAAATCTAGGGATCCTACATAAAAAGCCATTATCAAAGATACTGCAACCACGATGGCTGAGAGTTGAGCTGTCTTTTGGCGGGTAGGCCACTGGACTTGCTTCAATTCTGATAAGATGTCTTTGAAATAGGCAACAGGATTCATAAAAACAGAGTCTTAACGACTCTTGTCAAGTATTATAACAAGAATTATCTCAGCTGTCTATGGGTTCTACGTTTCGAAAATTCCAGAAAGCCCCACCGATACCTATGGCAAAGACTGCAAATCCCGTCGAAAATGCTGTGATACTTTCTGGAGATGTATTTGTAAACATTATCCCAAAACCAACTAAAGCTACACCTAAACTTATAAGAGTAGAAACAAGTCTGTCTTTTGGGAAAGCTTGTTTAAGTCTGTCGATCATTACAGTCATTTTACCAAATCTGTCAAGATTTGTCAGAATTACGATAATCCAGCCTCTTTTTCATTAGATTTTCGTTGTAGTCGCCCCGGGTCCAGAGGGAATTAGATGGACTAGATTCAAATCTCTATCACTATCAAAAGGTATAAATGCGTCCGAGTATGTCAGGGAACTGATTGATAGGGATAGAAAATCCTGATTTTTGGTCTTGACAAGTTGTTTTGGAAGCGAGGCACTAAGAGTACTTCGCAAGACTTTGGCCTTTTCATTTTGTGATATTATAAAAACATGTGTCAAGCGGAAAATAATTTTAGACACTTTTATGGTTGGAACAGTGGCCCCAACTTTGCTTGTTCACGGTTTATTTAGTTTGATGCCGAAAGATTCGAGTGTTATCAATATTTCTGGAACATTTGAAAATGGTGCCAAAGGCTGGTTACCATATTTTGTTTCAAAAAAGGGGATTGAGGCACTAACAATTGGCTTGTCTCAAGAGTTGGTGAGCAAGGATGTAAAAGTTAATTGCATTTCACCGTCGGACGTTGCAACAGAAGAATACAAAAAATATTTTCCAGAAGACGCTCTGAATGCATTAACGCCGCAAGATGTTGCGGGAGCAGTAGTCGAAATAGTTAATTCTGAAAAAAACGGGGAAATTTTGATACTCAAAAAGTAAAAGTGGAGAGGAGAGTGGAAGTGCTATAATTTTAGTATGCTTACTGACAATCAAAAATTAGCTATAAGAGAATATCTCCAAAATAAGCCTGTAGAGGTCTTGTATTTGTTTGGATCACAAGCGACTGGTACTGCCCGTCCAGATTCAGACTATGATTTTGGAGCCATATTTTCAAATGAATCAAGTCTTGATAATAGGCTAAAACTCATGGCTTTTTTGTCGAATCTTCTCAAAAACGACCATATTGATGTGCTAGATCTCAAAAAAGTCCCGATCAGGTTTCAATATGAGGCGATTTTTCCCAGAGATATTATTTTTGTAAGAAATATACAATTTGTTAAAGATTTTGAGTATAATATATTGACTCATTATTTTGACGAAATGTATTTCATGAAGCAGATGACCCGTGATTATATGCAGCAATTTGTATATGACTAAATTAGACAATCTGGATAAATTATTTTTGCGGTTGAAAACCCTCAAGGAATTTGTAGCTGATCTCAAAAAATTTCAGGGGGTTACCCAATTACAATTAGAATCAAACAAAAGTAAAGCCCGAGAGGTGGATCGGACATTGGAACTGACCTGTGAGTGCGTATTGGACATATCCAGACTGATTGTGTCTGATCTTCGTCTCCCTGTACCAGAAAACTCAAAGGGTTATATTTTGGCTTTAGGGAAGGCGGGAATACTTGAGGCTGATTTTGCCATGTCGTTTGCTCCGATCGCTGGCTTTCGCAATATTCTGGTTCATATGTATTTGAATATTGATTATGGAGAGGTGGCTGACAAGATAAACAATAGGTTGGAGGATTTTGAAATATTTTCAAAATCAATAGCCAAATATTACGAAGAATAATAAATATTAGATTAACTAGCGCCAAAATAATTTGTTTGACAAGTTTTGTCCATATTGGGGAAAGGTGAATTTTTCCGACTCTAGCCAAATAAGCTTGGCATTGGTAGCCCAGACACCTTCTTTGTCAAATAGAGCAGCGAGGACAAGAAGTAGTTTCTCCCAGCTGTCTCTGCTGGAGACATCATCGGCTTCGACCCCAATTGCTTTTAAGCCCTTGGAACAAGCATAAAACATGGCTCTGGCAAGGTGGGATTTGCTGGTAATAATTGTCACGGAATCATTATCTCTTAATCTTATTTTTAATTGATCAATATTTGTCGGTGTATCAGTCGAAACAAATTCCTCGTTGATTTTTAATTGATTCAAGTGTGGTAATACATTTCTCAAATAATTTGAATTAAAACCCAATCCTCTCGGATCCGATTTACCGGAAAGAATAACGATATTAGTGTTTTGAATTTTATTATCTTTGATAAATGTTGTTACTCTATCGAGCCTATTTCTCATAGCCAGATCCGGAACGGTGTCACCTCGATAATTTTCGGATCCGGATCCCAAAATAGCAATAGTATGGATTTCGGCTGGTTTAGCTGTTGTACAGCTGATGGGATCAGCATTAAATGCAGATGTCAGAGCCGGAATAGTAAATTCAGTATAATTCCAGGCTACACAAGCCACCAATGCTATTCCCAAAATTATCGCAATTTCTTTTTTGTGTTTAGTTAATTTTTCAAAATTCATAATGAAGGACAGAATTTTGCAGGGATGCCAGGACTTGAACCTGGAAAAGCACTTTTGGAGAGTGCCGTGATACCGTTTCACCACATCCCTATGCAACAATTATTTCAATTTAGTAGTTTCTTTGTGCTCGGTTCTTTTTTTACAGCGCTTGCAATATTTCTTCAGAACCAATTTATCAGGAGTATTGACCTTGTTTTTTTCACTAATATAACCTTGGTACTTGCATACCGCACACATCAGTCCAAATATTTGCCTTGATCCCTTCTTTGCCATAAAGTTATTTTAACACAAATTAACTGAGCCTGGGGAGAGAATCGGACTCTCGACTTCAGACTTACCAAGTCTGCGTTCTGCCACTGAACTACCCAGGCAAAATGTTTGAGCTAAGTTTACTCAACATCCACTTTTTTAGTTTGATATTTCCAAAGTCAATTGAGCAGACACCATATAAAGATTTCTTTTTATAGGTTCCTTTGCCCTGAGGTGGAATCTGAGTAATTTTACCAAATTTATTAGGATTTATGTTTAATTGAGATGCCCAATAATCTTTGGCAGACTGAGGATCAGTATCATTAAAGCAAATAATACTGTACCCGATTTTCTCTTCCCTAAGTTGACAGATTTCAAGTAAGAATCTTTTATAAACTTTAAGAAGCTCTGGGTCAGTATTACCCACCCTAATTGCGCATTTATTTGCCTTATTACCTTCTCCCCAGTAAATACCGATTCCAAGACCGTACAGAAACATATCATGATTGGAACTAATATCTTTAATCTTGAACGGATCACCGTCTGGGTTCTGTTGTATATATGCTGCGTCACTCCTATTTCTTCGAGGTAAGTTATATTTCCTCATCCAGTAAGTAATTTTGTGGACAGAATGACCGAGTTTGGTAGCAATTTCTTGCAAAGACCTACCTTCGCTATATTCTGTTGCTAATAATTTTGAAGAGGGTATGTCTCCCATGGTCTGATTCTATGCCATACTATAGTATACCACAAGACTCAATGTGCCAGGAGAAGGATTCGAACCTTCGTAGCCGTAAGGCGCGGCTTTTACAGAGCCGTGTATTTGACCACTCTACCATCCTGGCAAGGACTTGTATAAATTATACCAACAAATTTCTGAGCCGTCTCTCGGGCTCGGACCGAGGACCTGCTGTTTACAAAACAGCTGCTCTACCACTGAGCTAAGACGGCAATCTCGTAAATTATACCAACAAAAATCCCACCAAGTGGGAGATGAGGAGTTTTCCCCGAGATCCTATTAGGTGGGCTAGCTTTCCCGATGTTTAAAAATAAAATCGGGATGTCCTAAAAGGTTAGAACCAATCAGGAATTACGCATGCCCTATTTGGGAAAAACTAGTCAAGGAAAATAATCCTCAACTTCCTTCTTGGTAGGATAAATTAATGTTAACACTCACAGAAGAAATGTCAATAGAAAATGTGATATTGGAGAGATAATTTTTGACACAATCGAACTTCCGTTGAAAATGGGTAATATTAAAAAAATGAGGAGGTAGTTGGCATTTTGATTTATAAAATCCAAGTTATGATTAATTATTTTAGAGCCATCTAGGGGTGGAATCGGCAGGAGATTGAACAAAGCCAGATTCAGATTGAGAGATATTAGGTAAACGATAATTATTCTCAAGAAGTCTAGATTCGTAAATCTAAGTATTAAAGACAATATTATTGAAATAATGATATTACTAGCTGGACCAGCAAGAGCTATGAGCTTGCTATCACGAGCTGGATTGGCCAGATTGTAGGGATCATAAGGCGCGGGCTTGCCCCAACCAAAGCCTCCTGTCACCAAAATCATCAGAGTCCCCAAGGGGTCAAGATGAGCCAAGGGATTGAGAGTCTTTCTTTTTGAAAAAGTAAATCCAGCATGTTACAATTGTAGCATTATGGCATTTAAGTGTGACAATTGTGACAGGGGAGTGCAATATGGTGATAGCCATACTCATGGCCGTGGCGTGGCGGGAGGCAGGTGGAAGAAAAAAGCCCCCCAGACCCGCAAGGTCTTCAAGCCAAACTTACACAAGTTTAACGGTCAGATGCTCTGTACAAAGTGTCTTAGGAAATTAAAGAGTGACAAAGTGACAAAGTAACAAAGTGACAAGTCTATTTACCATAAATATTAGACTGAAATTATGAATAAGCAGGAATTAATTGACACAGCAAAAAAATGTGGTTTTGATAGTAAAAAACCTCCGCATGATGTTTGGGGTAAGGCGATTGTAAATGAAAAATTTAAAGAAAAATTACTTAGGGAACTTGGTGTTACCACATTAGCTCAAGCGATTCAAAGTTATAAAGAATCTTAAATTTTAATTCTTTTTCCCTCTGGATCAATAGTCCACACCCCAGGCCAAGGATAAAATGCGCGCTGCATGCGCTAAATTTTCAATTTACAATTTTCAATTTCCAAATAATTTACAAACCCATCCTGTTTAGTTAATTTGTGAGTATACGTTGCCTCATTGTGGTTTTGAGGAATTGGAATTTGATTGAAAATTGAAAATTGAGAATTGAGAATTGCATCGGCTCCTAGAGCGAACAAACGGTTACCAAGAGAAATTGTAGTATCAGATGGAAGTATGGTGTCGTGAACGACGCCGATGATGGAGCCGTGATCCATCTTGTCATCCATTCTAATAATAGTCACGCCAGTGTCTACCACATCATCTAATATTTGTTGTTGTAGGGGAGATGGGCCACGATATTTTGGTAGAATAGAGGGGTGAATATTGTACATTTGACCACCAAAATTATCCAAAACATTTTGGGGGATTATTTTGCCATAAGCAGCCACTAAGCCGATTGTCATACTATAGTCATTCGTAGTCATTAAAAAATCTTTGATTTTGTCATACACTGGTAGACCTATCTTGAGTGCTAGAACCTTGACAGGATTTGGTGTCATGACCAAATGCCTTCCCACTGGCTTGTCTTCTGTTGTTACCACCGCCACACAAAAAGGTGCAAGTTTATATCTTAAATTATATAGTAAAATCGTGGGTATGAAAGAAAAAGGAATTTTTGTTGGATTATTGGCGGGTATCGTTTATGGGGTTTACAGATTTGCAACTTGGGAGCCTGCAAGTCCTATAGAAGATGTTATAAGAAATATTTGTATTCCCATAGCCTTGACCTTTTTAGCAATTAGGGGTATCGTAAGTATACCTGACGACAACAAAAAATAATATGAAAGAACTTTCAAAAAGATATTTTGAAAAATTTGGTGTTGACCTAGCCACGTATTTTGTAACGCTCCTCCGAAATATTTTTGATCCCAGGCCAAAAATCTAAATCCCCACCTCCACCCACTCCTTGCCCCCGACTTTATAAAGTTTGGCCTGTTGGGCTAGAACACGGTCGATAAATAAAATACCATTGAGATGGTCCATTTCGTGCTGGATGACATGAGCCAAAAATCCTGTAAAGGATTTTTGCTCAATTTTCAATTTACAATTTTCAATTGTTTCGAACTTGAGAACTACAGACATTGAACGACGGACTGGGGCGTAGTGGCCGGGGATAGAGAGACAGCCTTCATAAACACCTTTCTTGCCAGTGGGATGGGTCATGCGCTGGGAGTAAAAGGTGATTTTGGGATTGATAAAAATAGAAATTTTTCCTTTGGGATCTGGACGGGTCAGAAAGATGGCCAGATTTTGGCCAATCTGGGGAGCAGCCAATCCTACTCCTTCGGGATTGTGGGTCTTAATGAGTGTGTCTACCATGTCATTGATGACATTTATTACCCGCTTATCAAGAGTGGTAACGGGGCGGGTGGATTTGCGAAGAATCTCCGAAGGTGCAGTCACAATATTACTCATGTCTTCTATTTTAACATTTTGTTATATATAATTAACTTATGGAAATGCCAAGTTGGATCGAGAAACGTCTACCAAATTTCATGAGAAAAGGTAGAGAGAAGGTTGATATCAGAAATAAGACAAAGACTGAATTGGAAGCAGCCGCCGAGAGAGGGTTGGAAATAGAGATTGATGGTGACAACCTTATAGACGGTGTACCAACCGCAAAAGTAAATAAGGTGGTGATAAAAGGGAATACGGAGGATTAATTTTTTAGTTGCCTTTGGGCGTCGAGGAAATCTGGTTTGAGATCTAGAGACTTTTGGAAATAGAGCTTGGCTTCAGAAGTTGTCCCTTGGGCGCTTGTAATTACCCCTAAATAATAGAGGATTCGCGGATCGGTAGGTGATATCATGGCAGCCGCTTGCATGGCCTGTTTGGCAGCATCCAGATAGCTTGGATCCATTTCTGACATCAAGATCAATCCCCGGGTGAGATTTTTGTAATAATTTGGATGCTTAGGGGAGGCGTTGATAGAGAATTGAGATAGAGATAGAGATTGGGAGGCCAGTTGACCCGCAGTTGCGGGCTGGGCTCGCATGGCTGTGGCCAAATAAGCAGCAGACAAGCCAAAATCGGAGGCTATGGCAGGTTCTGCGGGGTTTTTCTGATATGCTTCCAGATAATATTGATATTCAGAAAGTATATATTGGGGATCGTTTGAGATCTGAAATGCTTTGTGAGCCCCACTACCCGAGGCGTATTTGACGTCGGCGAGCCAGTATCTGCCGACGGCAATTAGCAACCAGCAACTGGTAATTAGGACAACAATGATTGAAACAATTTGTTTATTTGTCATAGAGAGTGATTGCCATTGCTGGCAGCAAAAATAATAAAAGCTGGGTAACTACGACCGAGAAGCCCCAGAAATTTGTGATTGAGATTGTGAGCCAACCTGCAAATAGGGCGATTGTCATATCATTGTCATTCATAGTCATACGATGGTCATAAATTGTTTTTATAAAAATTCTAATTATAATTATCAATAACGATAAATAGCTTATTAATCCAATAATCCCGGTAGTTGCAAGAGTATTAAGAAATTCATTATGGGCTTTGTTGTAGAGAAGTTCCCACTCGGAAGTGTTGTTGTGTTCGGTGGGGCGATACTGATAATAAGCCTGGGCAAAAGTCTCGGGACCTGCACCAATCATAAAATTCTTGACATTTCCAAGCCAGATATTGATAGCCCCCTTCCAGACTATTTTTCGGATACTACCTGACTCAGTTCCTCCTACTTCCAACGCTGATCCGACGACTTTTTCAGTTACAGTTGGTTTAATAATCAAATCTCGAATTGGGTTTTTGATCACAATTAGAAAACTAAAAATACAAAGAGAAAAAATCAAAGTATGAATTATGAATTTTGATTTATGAATGAAGAATAATCCTCCCCAAAACAACGCACTTGAAATTCCAAATGCCAGCAATCCCGATCGGGATTTGGTAAATAAAAGAGTGGAAAATAATAAAATGAAAATTGATGCATTGAAAATTCTTTGAAAATTGGATTTTGAAAATTGAAAATTGGCGAGTGGCACGAATATTAATGCCACGAGATATGCTGCTAGCCAGTTGGGTTGTCCCATGGTGGCGTAGACCCGGTTTTGGACATCCTGGATCCAGCACGAGACATCAAAGGATCCAGTGACCAGAAGGCAGGAGGCAGAATGGCCAAAGTGCTCGAAAGATGCGTAAATGGAAATTAGAGTTGCAGAAATTAGAGAATAGAAAATAGTGGATTTGGTAGCTTTACTGTCCATGTTTGAAACATAAGCCCAATATAATAGAGAGTAAGAGATAAGAGATTGGAGGCCGCCGTTCCAGCGGGAGTAGTAGCCGTACCATGACGTGTGTATGTCGATAGATCCTAGAAGTGCCAAGATGCTAGATCCTAGAAATATTAAGAGGGGAATGTCTAGGATAGTTCGCCGGAAAATTATTTTCTTGGCCAGAATGCATTTGATGGCCCAAGTGGTTCCGATCAGAATCGCAATTACATAGGTTAGCATCAATTTATTGAATTCAAAAAGTTCCGATGTCCACGGCAGCCAGATCAGGGGGACTAGGACAAAGAGAGCGGTAAACAATATCTGCATGAAGTTATTTTAAACTAATTGAGATATAATTATTATAGTTATTGACAAACAGCAATATTAGTATATAATGGACATATACAATTTATCAACAGAGTTGGAATTTGAATGGGATGGAGGAAACTCCACCAAAAACTATTCAAAACACGGAGTTACGTCTAGTGAGATTGAGGAATGTTTCTTTAATTTTACTTTAGTATCTCCTGACATTATTCATAGTCAAAATGAAGAAAGATTCAATTTGTTGGGAGAGACCGATTCAGAAAAAATATTATTTATTTCTTTTACAATTAGGTTTCTGAAAATTAGAGTTATTTCAGCAAGATCAGTAGACAAGAAAGAAAAACAAACGTATGAAACAGCTAAAAATCATTCCTAAATTTAAGTCCGAAAAAGATGAGCGAGAGTTTTGGCTCAAAAACAGCTCAGTTAATTATGTCGATTGGAGTAAAGCTGTATCAGTAAGGTTTACTAATCTAAAACCGAGTACCAAATCAATATCTATTAGATTACCAGAAATAATGCTGGACAAAATAAGGATTATTGCAAACAAAATGGATGTTCCATATCAATCGCTAATCAAGAAATATATTGATTATGGTATCAGATCAGCTGTATAATTAGATTATGTACAGTTGGTCAACAGAGGAACTCACTCTCCAGTCAACAAATCCTAAACAATATCAGATCTGGAAGCAGATCCAGCTTATTAATTACGGTCTCAATGAAGAAAAGTTGGATCGGAAGCTATTAGTTTCAAACTGGGATGTGATAAAAGATCAACTAGATCCACTTAAAGCAAGTGTGATAGAGTATTGGTTATGGGGGACACAACCATCCTTTCCCAATTACAAAAACGGTTCTTGGAGCTGGTCATAAAAGAGAAAACCATCGTTCGTGATTTCTATTGGACTGGAGGAACAGTACTTTCTGAATTTTATTTACATCATCGAGACTCGGAAGATATCGACTTGTTTACTGACAGAGAAGAGATACGAATCGGGCCGGTAAAATCCATGATTAGTAAATTTGGGGGAATATTGGAGGCAAATAAAATAGGCTATACACAATATTTGGGTTTGCATACTTTCACATTTTATTTCGACGGAGGTGAATCGCTCAAGGTTGATTTTAATTATTATCCATTTACCCGGCTGGAAAAGGGTGGAAAATATGGAGGATTGGTTAGGGATTTTATAGATTTATATATGATTATTAAAAAATATAATTTTTCGGTCTCAGAACTAATAAAAATAGCCAGATCAAAATTTGATCGCTATACTGATCCAGTTCAATTGGCCGGTAAATTTTTGATGGTTAGACAAGCGATGGATTTGCCAAAGATGAGAATAAAATTATCCGAGGAGGAATGGAGGAGTTTTTTTGAGGATCAAGCGATGAAATTGGAATCTATGGTTTTTTAGATGTCCAAGGGAGCCAGATCAGGGGAACCAGTACAAACAAAGTGGTAAGCAAAACCTGCACAATGGATAAGAACTAATGCGGATAGGCAGAGATTGCAAAGGGAAAATCCAAACAGTGGAGAACGAAATCAATAAGAAATATTTAGTATTTGAATAAATCGAATCAGAATGATATACTACGATGTGGCAAAAAATGGGCAAACTCAGAAGTTTCCTAGTACTATTGCGAGAAGTGGAGAGGCAAAAGACCTAATTAAACCAGTTCATCCAAAAGGAGTATGGTTTATTGCTCAAAATATCGCAACAATATGTAAATTAAGACTGGACGAAGCAACAATGTTGTATTATGAGGCATTGACCGATCATATGAAAAAAGCCGAAGAAGAAAGAGGAACAAGAAATATTGAAGGAGAAAGCTGATAATTATTTCCGTGTTCTAATTGTATTTTTAAGAAATAATTCACTATCATCTTCTCTACCTTCCCTTGCTAACAATGGAATTAAAAAAGGACATGGTTTTCCGTGTCTAATAATCAGACAACATCTAGCCACTTTTTCAGGACTAAAATTCTTATTTACTCTGTCGGGATGCCTACAGTCAAAATTTTCAGGATTAATTTCAGAATCGTCAAGCCAAGTCATTTGAGCATTATACAGTGAAAATTTGTATTTTCAACTCTTCTTCTTGAATATGGCAAGACAAAAAGTTATATTCCACCTACTATGCTGAATTATATTTTTGGACTATTGAGCTATGATGTTGGGATAGATTTGGGGACGGCCAATACCTTGGTTCATGTCAAAGGGAAAGGAATAGTTATCAGAGAGCCATCGGTCGTGGCTCGCCACAAAAAGACCAAGCAGATATTGGCCATAGGTGAAGAAGCCAAGAAAATGCTCGGGCGCAATCCTGGAACTATCGAAGTAATTAGACCTCTAAAAGACGGAGTAATTGCAGATTTTGACGCGACCGAAGCCATGCTCAAGCATTATATAAATCTTGTTCATGATACTGGCCACATGATTCCCAGAATCCCCAAGCCAAGAGTAGTGGTGGGTATTCCTTCAGGCGTTACTGAAGTGGAAAGAAGAGCAGTGCAGGAAGCAGCCCTAAGCGCGGGCGCCCGCCAAGCATATCTAATTGAAGAACCGATGGCTGCAGCAATTGGGGCCGGACTGCCTATCGAAAATCCCAATGGTATTTTGATGATTGATATTGGTGGTGGAACATCTGAAATCGCTGTCATTTCACTTGGGGGAATAGTAGTCAACCGCTCAATTAGGACTGCTGGTGACGAAATGGATGAAGCCATAATTGCCTATCTCCGGCTCAAATACAATATCATGATCGGGGAACGTACAGCCGAAGAGATCAAAATTACTCTAGGTAACGCTCATCCCACGAGTCTTAAGGACAAAATTATGGTTATCCGTGGGCGCGATCTAGAATCGGGTTTGCCGGTGAGTCTCAAGATTACCTCGGCCGAAGTCCGCGAAGCCCTGGTTCCGACACTCCGGGAAATTACCGATAGTGTGGCTGATCTTCTGGAAGAGACTCCACCGGAATTAGTGGGAGATATTTTAGAGCGCGGTATTGCTATGGCAGGTGGTGGGAGCATGATTGCCGGAATTGATAAATTGGTATCCGAGCAGACCAGGATGCCAGTCTATATTGTCGAAGACCCAATGACTGCGGTTGTTCGTGGTTGCGCACGAGTATTAGAAAATCCAAGTTTGTTAAAGAAAGTGAGAGTGGTAGGGGGGCTACGGTGAAAAAATTCAAACCCGGTGCAGCTTTTTCCGATTTTGTGATCTTGGGATCTTCATCAAAGACACCCGTAAAAAGTCATAATCAGACAGAGATAATTATTGGTGATTGGTTATGGGTAGCGATACTCGCCAGCATGGGGATACTTCTGATTAGACTGGTTTCCCTACAGTTATTTGAAGGAAGTAAATATAGAGTACTGGCTGACGAAAATAGAATCTCAACCATTATTCTTCCAGCCCCACGAGGAAAAATTCTTGACTTCGAAAATAAAATCCTTGAAGACAATCCTGTCAATAGTGCTGTGGTGGGTTATGTTGGTGAGATTTCAGATACTGAAGTAGGACTTCTAAAAACTGATGATAAATATGTCCTAAAAGACAAGATTGGACGATCGGGTCTGCAGCTACAGTACGAACAAATTTTAAAAGGAATAAATGGGGGACGGTTGGTGGAAGTAGACAATGCAGTACAGGTCGTCCGTGATTTGGGACGGCGTGAACCAATACCTGGGAAAGACATAATGACATCTATCAATTCAAAATTACAAAAAACTGCCTATGATAGTATGGCTAAAAAGATTGGCGCTGTAGTTATTTCCAATCCGAAGACAGGAGAAATAATGGGTTTGGTTAGTAGTCCGGGCTATGATCCGACAAAAATTAATCAATCGCTCAATGATCCAAATTTACCGTTTTTTAATAGAGCCATTGCCGGTTTGTATCCACCGGGATCGACTTTCAAGATGGTGACGACCACCGCTGCTCTGGGAAGTGGAAAACTAAACAAAAATTATAGTGTGGAAGATACGGGGGTAATTACTGTGGCCGGATTTAAATATGACAATTGGTTTTTTAGTCAGTATGGCAGGACGGAGGGGCAAGTCAATTGGGTCAAAGCGTTGACCCGATCCAATGATATATTTTTCTACAAAGTTGGTGAAACCATAGGCCCGGATATTCTGGCTTCCTGGGCCAAAGTATTTGGCTATGGGCTATTGACGGGAATAGATTTACCGGGTGAAGTAGAAGGTCTGATACCGACGCCCGATTGGAAAGAAAAATTCAAAGGGGAAAAATGGTTTCTAGGAAATACTTATCATATGGCCATAGGCCAAGGAGACGTCCTGACTACACCCTTGCAGGTAAATCTGATGACCAATATCTTGGCGACAAATAAAAAATGTAAACTACACATTGTAAATGATCCAATGATTAAATGCTCAAATGTTGAAATAGCCCCCGATATATTAGATATTATTAAAAAAGGCATGGTGGGAGCATGCAAAGAAGGTGGGACTGCTTATCCATTTTTCTCTTGGACTGGTCCGGAAGTAGCCTGTAAGACCGGTACAGCAGAATATATTACCAGATCTGGCAAATATGCGACCCACGCTTGGTTTACGGTCTTTGCCCCAGTGATGGATCCCCAAATTTCTGTGACAATTCTTATTGAAGGGGGTGGAGAAGGATCCAAAACAGCTGCTCCTATAGCCCGAAAAATCTTAAGCGAGTATTTTGGTATAGAAGATAAGTTTAACTATGAAATCCAAGCTGGAGAAGGTGAATAGAAAGTTTCGCTGGATGGTGGTGGCAATAAAATTCTATTTTACTTGAGTCAGTATGGGCTTTGTCATAAGTCCAGCCCTTGGCCATGAGACTTCTTTCGTGTAATTCATGGAGCAAGACAAAGGGAAATTCAGAAGGTTTTAGATCGTCATCCAGCCAGACTTCTTTTTCAGGTACCCAGGGATAAATCAAATGATGTCCGCCCTCGACAAAGTCGATAAAATAATCACTTCGCACCAGTCTTCCATTGACAACCCAAATAACCAAACCATTTTTAGTTTCACCATATTTTTTGATATGTACATCACGACTACTTTCGACTTTCTCTTGATCTTTTGATTTTGCCCGCTCCGACTTTTCTGCCTGATATGCCTTTTTAATTGCTTGCTCTTTGGTGTACCCGTGTTTCAAAGCTTTCCATTGGGCAAGCATATGATCAATAAAAAATCGGTGCTCGTCGGGATGGCATTCATGATCCAGCCACAATTCGTTTTTGGGTATATAGTCAAAGTCCGGATACATGCCGAAATTGGAGAATTCTATATCTTTCTCGGCTCTCAGCTTAGCCCCGTCAATTTCCCAAACCGTCACTGACCCATAATCTTTCACAAGTCTCAAATGATATTGAGAAACATCTAGCATAATAACATTGTACTCCAAATCAATATTCACAACAACGTCAATTATTACATTGTTGACGCGGTCGCGTGCAGAATGTAATAATTGTTTTGTGATCAAGCGAAAAACCACCAAAGCCAAAAGCAGGATAACTCAAAAACAACTCTTAAAATATTTGAAAGATGCCAGACCCTTTTTCTTACCAATTGGAATAAGTGAGCACGTTAGGGCTTTGAAGAAAGGATTGCCGGAGCTTGATAAATATTTCCCGTTTTCCTTAGAAAAAACTGCCAATGAATTGGTTCGTCAGGGATATGTGGAAAAAATAAACTCCAAAGACGGAATAGAAATCAAGATTACCAATAGAGGTAAAACTCAAATTCTCAAATACAATTTGATGGATATGAAACCCAAAAGGGAAAAGTGGGATGGAAAATGGAGATTGGTGTTTTTTGATGTGGCCGAATTTGATAGAAAAAAACGGGATCAGTTTAGAAAATACTTGAGACAGTTAGAGATGGAACAGTTTCAAAAAAGTGTTTTTATTTCTCCTCACGATATTTTTGATCAAGTAAAATATTTGCGTGAAGTTTAAGTAAATGTCCTTTTGGATGTGATGATTGTCCCTTCGATCAAAAATCACGTTTTAATTATTGTGTAACACACTTTTGGTATTATATTGAGCATTTATTGGGCTTGGCTAGAAGTAAGAATCCAGGTCAAAGAAGGTTTGCTGATCGGCGGTTAGAAGAACAAGAGAGTAAATAGAATTTTGGCTGTGATAAGATTTAGGAATGGATTTAATTGTTGTTGAGTCGCCAACCAAAGCCAAGACCTTGGCAAAATTTTTGGGAAGTGGCTTTAAGATTGAAGCTACCATGGGGCATATCCGCGATCTTCCAGAAAAGAGATTGGGGATCGCGATAGAGAAAAATTTTGAACCGGATTATATGCAAACTCCAAAACAAACAGAACGAATGAAACAGATTGCCGGTGTGGCAAACTTAGCAGACAATATATATTTAGCAACTGACCCTGATCGTGAAGGAGAGGCAATATCGTGGCATATTTCGGAATCTCTTAAAAATTATAAATTACCTGCCCGCAATGTTTCGCATAACGATGCAGGCGGGATAATTAAAAATTTTGGTAGGGTTACATTTCACGAAATAACCAAGTCAGCCATTGAAAATGCGTTGAAACATCCAGGGGTAATTGATATGAAACTGGTGGATGCCCAGCAAGCGCGAAGAATACTGGATAGGTTGGTAGGATACAAGTTGTCGCCACTTTTATGGAAAAAGATCCGTAAAGGGCTCTCTGCTGGGCGCGTTCAATCTGTAGCTGTTCGACTTATTGTCGAACGCGAACGAGAAATAACGGCATTTAAGCCAGAAGAATATTGGGAGATTAAAGTTATGTTGAAAAATATTCAGTCTTCGGTGTTCGGTGTTCAGTATGTTGGTGAATTGAAAAATCAAACAGAGGCGGAAAAAATAGAAAAAGATTTATTGAATACCGAATACCGAGTACTGAGTATAGATAAAAAAGATTTTAAGCGAACACCGCCAGCCCCATTTACAACTTCCACATTACAGCAAATAGCCACTAACAAATTAGGTTGGAGCGCCAAAAAGACTATGCAGACAGCCCAGAGACTTTATGAAATGGGTTTTATTACTTATCACAGAACCGATTCGACCAATATTGCCGCAGAAGCGGCAACCGCGTGTGCAGAGTTCATCGTTTCGAGATTTGGGAACGAATATTCTTTAGATAATCCTCGAATTTACAAGACAAAGTCAAAGGTTGCCCAAGAGGCGCATGAAGCGATACGACCGACCAATTTAATCAATCAATCAATCAATTTATCAATTGCTCAATTAAATAAGGAAGAGCAGAGGCTGTATGAGTTGATCTGGAAGAGATTTGTGGCCTGCCAGATGGCAGAGGTAACAGGAGTCTCAGTCACAGTCGCAGTCACAGCCGGGAAATACAAATTGCAAGCCAAAGGGGAAACGATTAATTTTTTGGGTTGGTACAAAATTTATGAAAAACAATCTATGACTACGAATGACGATAGTATGACTATGAATGACAATTTAATTCTTCCGGAATTAAATATCGGGGAAGAATTAAATTATATATCTTTAGAAAAATTGCAAAAGTTTACCCAAGGGCCGGCAAGATACAACGATGCGTCACTGATCAAAGCCATGGAAGAATTGGGGATTGGCAGACCCAGCACTTATGCTCCCACGCTGACGACTATTACCGACCGTCAGTATGTGGAGAAAAATTCTGACAAGAGATATGCACCGACAGCACTCGGAACAGGAGTCAATGATTTTTTGGTTACCAATTTTGGTGAGATAATGGATTACAAATTTACAGCTGGGATGGAGGATTCCCTCGATGAAATTGCTAATGGCAAAAAGAAATGGCGGCCAGTCATTGCCGAGTTTTGGAAACCATTTTCAGCCAAGCTGAGCCTGGTTCAGGATACTTCAGACAGAGTAAAACTGACGGCTGAGGAGACAGGGGAGAAGTGTCCAATGTGTAAGATGGGGGATGTAGTAATTAGAATTGGTAAATTTGGCAAGTTTTTGGCCTGCTCGACATTCCCAACATGTGAGTATAAAGCCAATTATCAGGAAAAAACTGGACAGAAATGTGAGAAGTGCAAAGAAGGGGATGTCATCATTCGCAAAACCCGCTCGGGACGGACTTTCTACGGTTGTTCCAATTATCCCAAATGTGACTTTGCCAGCTGGAATAAACCTGTCCCAAAGCTTGACAAACCCTGATATTTGGTCTAATATTGGGTATATAAGTATAATAATAAGTCGAATATATGGATTTTCAGTATTATCAGCGGGATTTGGAACAAACTCTGAGCTTATGGTTATCCAAACGGGAAGGAGTATTGATTTATGGAGCTCGGCAGGTGGGTAAAAGTACACTCCTCAAAAAAATAGTTGACCAGTATCCTGACTCACGCTATTTATCTTTTGATGATCCCAATGTTTATACTCAAGCCTTGGAAAATCCTCAGGGATTTTTACTCCAAATTAGCCGTGGAATGAAAGCGATCTTTATTGACGAGTTTCAAAAAGTGCCCGAAATAACTTTGGCCGTCAAATATTTGTACGATTCACAAGCCGATTTCCCCAAAATATTTATGAGTGGTTCAATTTCTGACAGTTTAACAGCAGGGGGTGACAGTATGGTTGGCCGGGTGATGCGTTTTCCTCTGTATAGTTTGTCTTTTGGAGAATATTTAAAAGCTAGGGGGATTAAAACCATTAAATCTGAAACATTAGAACATACGACCATGCTTACGGGAGAATTTGACCGTTATCTGCAAAATGGCGGATACCCGGCAACTATTTACGACGACAGTCAAAACCTACCAGTATTTTTTGAAAATTTACGCCGGGGATTTTTGGAAAAAGATTTGTTGGGTCGATTGAGACTTGGTCAAATAGACAGTCTATCTAAACTAATAACAATACTTGCCAAGCGGGTAGGGTCGCCAATTTCATATAACAATTTGAGTAATGAATTGGGTTTAGAAATCAAAACAATTAAGAATTTATTAAATATTTTGGAATACAGTTATTGGATTGAAATAGTCAGACCGCTTTCCAAATATGGCGGCGAATTTAAAAATAAGTTTAAAGTTTATTTTTTGGATACCGGACTACATAATTTTTTGGCTCCGGGTGCCGAAATTGGTTTTAAATTGGAAAACTGTATTTTTGGCAGTCTAAAAAGAAACTCATTTAATCCAGGCTTTTGGCATACCTATGCGGGTGGGGAAGTTGATTTTATAATCGAAGAAAATGGTAAGACGACAGCTATTGAAGTTAAAGCTGGAAAAATGACTCAAAACAAAATACCCATCAGTCTGCGAAATTATATTTTGAAATATCGTCCAGACAGAGCGATAGTAGTCAACAAAAATCATTTTGGGGAGGAAAAAATTGATGACACTCAAGTTCATTGGCTTCCAGCTTATGTCTTTGCGCAATTATCTAAAAGTGACGTGATAAAATTATAGTATGGTACAAAAACTTCCCTATGACCTGTTTTTAAAAAGCTTTGAGTTAGCTCCCAGAGTTGCGGTTGACTTGTGGATTAAAAATGAAAATGGGGGGGTGCTCTATACCAAAAGAGACGTTGAGCCATACAAAGGGTTCTGGCATTTACCGGGAAGTTTTCTGTTGAAGGGAGAAACAGTGGTCGAGTGTGTCAAACGTTTGGCTCAAGAAGAATTAGGTTTAGAAATTAATGGGAATAATTTTAGGTAATTAGACAGAAAGATGATTGTAACGGTATTCCATTTCCTTTAAGTATACAGGAAAATTAGCTTTTGATACACCCCTGTAATTATAGAGCTTGTGTTTAGCATAACTCCAGAAGCCCTCTATGCCATTAATATGATTGTGATTTTTGTCTACTAGAGTTTGATTGTGATTAACCTTGAAATGTTTACCAAATTGGTGTAGCGAATTATAGCTTTTAAAAGTGTCTGTGTGGAAGACTGAACCTTTCCTGGTTTTGGCTTTAATAACACTCAGTAATTGTTCTGCAGTAATAGTGTCAACCACTCGGGTATAAACCTTACCTTGACGCTCAAGGAGGCCTAAAACCACACTTTTTCCAGCAGCACCTCTACCACGTTTGCCTTTTCTTTTACCGCCGAAATAAGCCTCGTCAATTTCAATATTCCCTGACAGTCTCTTGCCTTCTAATTCACACTGGTAATATATAAGATCCCGGAGATTTTTAAATATTCTAGAGACAGTATAGTAATGTAAACCGTGTTCAGAGGCTACTTGATATGCCGGTCTCTGTTCTGTAAAAGCCACTAACACCGCCAGTTCTTTTCGTAACATTTTCAGTGATTTTTGTTTGGAGCAACCACTGCATTTAACATACCCGCGGGAGGTTAAACAGACCTTTCTTTTTCCACAAAAAATACACTTTCTACCGAGGTAAAAAGATGTCAGACGTTTTTGAGACGATGTTTTGATCATAACCATGGGCTAATTATACCCTCTGATGGTTACGAATCTAACTAATTACCAAAATATGAATAAGATTTCTGAAAGAATATTGAGATACAATGTGATTTTTCAACCCGAACCGGAAGGCGGTTTTACGGTAGTTGTTCCCAGCCTTCAGGGTTGCGTAACTTATGGAAAAACTCTAAATGAAGCAAGAAAGATGGCCATTGACGCTATTGGCGGGTTTGTAGAATGTATGAGGGAAGATGGAGAGAAAATACCGTCAGACGACAAATCTTTTATGTCTGTTTTGGATTTTCGCTTCCCCCAAATTGCAACATAAAGCATAGGAAAATTACCTGCCAATATTCCGTTTCATTTACGGGAGATTCCCAAAGGAACACTATTGTCGATCCTGCGTGAAAGCAGAATATCTAAAGATGAATTGGAGCGGAAATGAATGGAAAATTCCAAAAGACTCATGTTTTAAGACAATAAATTAGCAAAAGTCGGCTCGAAACAATACAAATGATTGTTCCGCCTGAGAGGTGGAACAATAACAGGAGATAGAAGCTTCAACAAAACAATTCTGTAATATAATAAATCTCATGGCCAAAGCTGGGTATGAGTATTTGCTCCTGACTTCGCCAATTAGGTGACCCAATTGATTTTTGCTAACTTGAGAAGTAATTTGGCTTCATCATTTGGTTGAATACATTTTGATATTTGTTCTTTGGTTAATTTGTCTTCAACAATGACTTGTTTGACAGGATTTAG
>JACRNA010000026.1 GCA_016219445.1 Candidatus Amesbacteria bacterium | reverse complement strand
TTAGAAATGGAACAAAAAACTATCGAATTTATCAATAAGTACAATTTAGAAAAAAGATTAAAATCTTTAAGTTATAGAACACCAGATGCTTTTCTCAAAGAGAAGAAAAACGTCTCTATACAACGTATCGTTATCTAACAATTAACCAATGAAACAGATAGCATTATCTTTAGTAGTGGTCGGAATATTTGGTCTATATGCCTTTTGGAACAAAAAGCCGGAGACTATGGTGATTTCTGATTCCAGACCCAAATTGGTCGTAAAAACCAAACCAAAAAGATTTATTGAAGATGAAGATGATGACAATCGTCCCGCCTTGTTAGCTCCAAAAATCATAAAGAGTCCGCCTATTTCCAACAAAGTCTATCGTGATGGTGAATATCTAGGTCCAGTAACTGATGCGCTTTATGGTAATCTCCAAGTCAAAGCCATTGTTAAAAATGGACTTATTTCTGATGTGATATTTTTGGACTATCCACAAGATAGGCCTACTTCCCGAGAGATTAATACTCAGGCGATGCCATACCTAAAATCGGAGGCTATAGCTGCCCAAAGTGCGCAAGTAGATGTCATTACAGGGGCTACACAGACAAGCAAGGCCTTTATTGAGTCTTTGACTGCAGCTCTCAATGCAGCAATCTAGAATTATCATGGGTATGCCTATCACCATCAAGATAGTTGGGCTAGTATCACAAAATATATTTGATCGGGTTTTTGAATATTTTGAATCTATAGACGAGAAATATAGTCCGTTCAAAGAAAATAGTGAAGTATCACAAATTAACAATGGATTGACAAGTGTTAGCCATGATATGAACATAATTATGAAATTGTGCAAAGAGGCTAATGAAATTACAAATGGCTATTTTGATGTCTGGCGCGGAGGTATATTTAATCCTTCAGGATTAGTTAAGGGTTGGGCTATTAAAAATGCAGGTAATTTGGTAAGAAATATGGGTTTTGAAAATTATTTTCTTGATGTGGGGGGAGACATCGAGGCTTTTGGCAAAACATGGAAAATAGGAATCAGAAATCCGTTTAATTTGTCCGAAACCATCAAGGTCTTAAATATTCAAGATGGGGCTGTGGCCACCTCGGGAAATTATGAGAGAGGCAATCATATTTATAATCCCTTGGGAAAAATGCAAAATGATATTGTTAGTTTGACAGTCATAGGATCAGATATCCTGTGGGCCGATGTCATGGCGACGGCTGCATTTGCTATGGGCAGGGAAGGAATAAGTTTTATTGAAAAACAAAAAGGTTTGGAGGGTTATATGATAGATAATAAAGGCATGGCCATTTATACCAGTGGCTTTAATATATATGTTGGATAAAATTACCATGTATCGCTTAGTTTTATATTTTCTCCTGGTGTTATCTTTGTTTGGCTTTTTGTTTCAGCCACCGGTTTATTTTGGATTGTCACTTCTGTTTATTTTATCGGTATCCTGGTTGACCAACAATTTGTTTTCCAGAGTGTTTAATGCTCCGACCAACCTCGAATCTGTCTATATTTCGGCTCTGATTCTTGCTCTTATCATTACCCCAGCCAAATCACTTTCCGATCTAATGTTTTTGTTTTGGGCAGCGGTGCTTACCCAGGCGTCCAAATATATTTTGGCTCTAAACAAAAAACATATCTTTAATCCAGTAGCAGCCGCGGTTTTGATTACTAGTCTTGTCCTTGGACGATCTGCCACCTGGTGGATTGCCACACCTTGGACTTTACCAATTATATTAATTGGCGGATTACTCATTGTCAAAAAATTACGTAGGTGGGAGATGATTACTTCCTTCCTAGTATTTTCAATCTTATTTTCTCTAAATCTGAGATTTATAACTCACACACCTCTGTTTTTCTTTGCCTTTGTCATGTTGACCGAGCCACTGACAGCGCCTACTACAAAAATTTGGCAGATAATCTTCGGAGGACTAGTCGGAATATTATTTAGTCTCAAATCTTTCACACCTGAAATGGCGTTGATTTTGGGTAATATATTTGCCTATCTGGTCAGTTCAAAACAAAAATTATTGTTAACTCTCAGAGAGAAAATTCAAATTGCACCCGATATTTATGATTTTATTTTTGAGACAAAACAAAAGTTAAATTTTGTTCCGGGTCAATATCTGGAGTGGACACTTCCACAACGGTCTCCTGATTCCAGAGGTAATCGTCGATATCTGACAATTGCGTCTGCCCCAACAGAAGAAAATATTAGAATAGGTGTCAAATATTACAATAATTCCAGTAGCTTTAAAAAGACTCTACTCTCTCTAAATACTCAAATTATGGCGTCTCAGTTAGCAGGCGATTTTACACTACCAAAAGATTCCAAAGTAAAATTGGCGTTTGTTGCAGGGGGGATTGGTATTACTCCCTATCGCAGCATGATCAAATATTTGATTGATACCAAACAAACCCGCGATATTATTCTAATTTATATCAATAAAACAGCAGATGAGATAGTATATAAGGATATTTTAGAATATATCAAAGTCGTTTATGTAAATACCTCTGAAGTTGGACATCTAAATTCGCAAATGATTTTAGATAATGTTTCTGATATTAAAGATCGTGTCTGGTATATATCCGGTCCACACAATATGGTTTCCGCCACAGAAGATTTATTAAAGAGTATGAATATCAAGCACATCAAAACCGACTTCTTTCCGGGACTGGTATAATTAGAAGTCTTGGTGGTATTAGCTCAATTGGTTAGAGCGCTGCTCTGTGAAAGCAGAGGTTGCCAGTTCAAGTCTGGTATACCACCCCAAAGTTTATTGTTTATAGTTTTTGCAACACTTCCAATACAGCCAGAGCTTGAGGAGTAGAGATCATTGATTCTGGTGAGAGCCAAGGTAAACCCAAACGCGATTGCTTATTGGCTTTGGTTGTTTTCAAAATAAAATATTTTATTTCACCTGGAAAATATAATTCGATTTTCAATTCACGATAATTTTGAGCTACTCCCACCATATGTATTTTGACACTTTCCAAATATTTATCAAACAATAAACCTTGTTTATTAAAAGGATCAAAGGAAATAGTGTAGGTGGAACTTTTGTAAACGATTAATCTAAAAGTACCCGACTCGGTAATCTTGACTTTGTCATAATTTTCCTGACCTTCATAGCCTAGCCTAGCAATCAGCTCAAATACTTTTTTGACTAATTCTTGTTCGTTACTATTTTGAGTTATACTATCCATGAGAATATAATACACCAATACATATGACAAATGAGATTTTCGCGGTTATAATATTGAAGATACCCTTATTGGGACTGGACAAGAAGTTAAGTCTGGTGATACTGTGGTGCTGTAAATATTTATGACCATCCGACCCATAGCCTATTTTTGCGCTGAGTTTGCTTTTGACACTAATATTTCTGCCTATGCAGGCGGATTGGGTGTACTGGCAGGAGATTATCTCAAAGAAGCTTCAGATCAAAATTTACCCGTGGTAGCCGTGGGACTGATGTATGGAAACACAGATCTTCCGGTCTTACTTGAAATTGATGTTCCAATTCAAGATCAAAATATAAAAGTCCAAGTTTACAAGCACATGGTTGGATCTGTCCCCGTATATTTATTGGGGCACAATAATATTACCCAAAGACTTTATACCTCAGACAAAGAAACACGACTCAAGCAAGAAATTATTTTGGGTATTGGTGGCTTGCGAGCCCTAGTTGCCTTGGATATTCATCCACTTGTTTACCATCTTAACGAAGGTCACTCCGCTTTTTTGGCTTTGGAATTAATAAAACATGAAATGGCAGTTCACAAATTCAGTTTTGCTGACGCATTATTAATTATAAAAAAGAGAATAGTTTTTACTAATCACACTTTGGTGGCTGCGGGTCAGGAAATCTACAGTAACGATTTGGTTTCTATGATGTTGGCTGGCTATGCCAGAGAAATTGGAGTATCAGTGAATGAAATTGTAAAGATGGGTTTGATCCAAGAATCTTCTGTATTTTCCATGACCATGCTCTCACTCCGGATGTCGGGAAATATCAATGCAGTAAGTATTCTTCATGCAAAGAAGGCTGCCGAGATTTGGACTGATCACACCATGATTCCAATTACCAATGGAATACACATTAAATCCTGGGATCAGGTTGGAAAAGACTTGGTCAAAAATCATTTTCAGCAAAAACAAAAATTAATTAAAGATTTTGGGTGGGATCCAGAGACTCTGGTAATAGGTTGGGCAAGAAGATTTGTGGAATACAAGCGCCCGTTGGCAATTTTGGAAAATCTGGAACAACTCAAAAAACTTCCTGTAAAAATTATTTTTTCTGGAGAACCACACGAGAACGATATTAGAGGGAAAGAATTATTAAATGAGCTTTTGACAATGCTAAATGCCAATATTACCTATATTCCGCACTATAATACAGAGGTTGCCAAGCGCATGGTTTCTGGCTGTGATATTTGGCTCAATACTCCCATTGTCGGTTTTGAAGCTTGTGGTACCAGTGGGATGAAAGCGGCTCTCAACGGGACTTTACCATTTACTACACGAGATGGCTGGGTCGACGAAGTCGAGCTCTACAAAATCGGCTGGATTTTGGAAAATGATAATTTAAATTCCAACCTACTTGATATTCTCGAACACGAGATTGTCCCGATGTATTATAAAAACCCAACTTTGTGGCAAGAGCATATGCAAAATGCCAGAGATTTGATAATAAATCAATTTAGTACCACCCGGATGCTAGGGGAGTACGAGGAGCGATTTTATAAACCTCTGCGTGTCGGCAGGTCCTGAGACGAGGACAGTATCGATACCTGTCCGCACGACCGCATAATCATTTCTTCCTTCATAAATGGCATCGCCTACAAAAACCATATCCCCTATACTTACATCAAAATATTCCCCCAATTGTTCGATGGCATAACCTTTGTCTATACCATATCTTGTGACATCGATAGTATTAGTCCCAGACAATGCTATTGAAAATTCGGGAATATAAATTTTTAGGCGGGTAATTATTTCTGGGCGCCTATCGTATTTTAGAGACTTGCGGGTGGAAAGTGGAGCTTCTTGGCCAAGGGTGGAAAAAGAGATTTCGGTATCGCGGTTCTCGATAATCTGACCATAGGTTAGCTCAGGATTGTGATAATCGATATCTACAAAAGCTTGATCGAAAGCCTCATATATTTTCTTTTTTTCTACTGGACTTAGATGCAATTGATAAATTGGAGTCCACTTATTATTTTCATATTTGAAAAATGCAGCTCCGCATGTAGGCATAATATATAAATTATCAAAATAATTTAGATGGCTGGTAAATTGTTTTTGAAACTGACTAAATGAAGCCCCTCCTATGATAACCACCTTCTTAATTTTTTGAAGCTTGGCCAAAAGTTCAGCCATTTCAGAAGTAATAACGGTCTTACTTTCTGTCAGTGTCCCGTCCAGATCAAAGCAAATTACCTTTTTCATAATTCTTTCTTGAGGTTTTCAATCATGGGGACTTTGTTTGGATCGACTTCATATATCTTAGCTAGGTTTAAAGTGACGACACTAATAAGAGCCAATTGATTGCATATTTTCTCCAAAGTGGAATTGCCCAGTAGCTCAATTATTTTACAGGGTATACCAATATCGCAATAAAGCTTGGCTGTAATGTCCATCCGCTTTTTGACTTGGGGATGGTCACTCTCGTCTTTTAGAAATAGGCAATAAAAGTTCTTCGATTTGGCAAAGCTATTTATTTCGTTGTGATCTGCCTCTGGCAAGACATTGTTGAATGCAGGAGTCTTACTGGTTTCATTAAACTTTATTTTCCATATATAACCTAGGACTTCATTTTTTACTGAAGTGTATATCAGAGGAATCCGATTTGCGATTTCACTTGAAATATCGTCTTTTAATTCTAAAGCTTCTGGTAACTTGAGATCTTCACCCAGCAGCTCATACAGAGTTTTGAGCATAAAAAGTACCGCATCGCGTGGCTGTAAACCTTTACTTGGTAATTGAATATAGCGGACTCCATCTGCTTTTGCTTTATCCAAGAGTTGCCCACCAGTTGTGATAATCGCACGATTGAGACCGGCTGCTTTGTCGTAAGCATCCAAAACTTCCTCTGTATTGCCCGAATATGAACTCAAGACTACCAATTCATTAGGTTTGCTTTTCAGAAGTCCATAATCTGAGTAAACGGTCAAATCAAGGTCAGGTTTGAGTAATTTTAAGAGGTCCGCAGCCAAGTGAGATCCACCCATACCAACGACTATCATAAGACTAGTATATAATAAATTTATGAAGGTTTTATTTGTCTGTGCAGAACTCGCTCCTTTCTCCGAAGTTGGGGGTCTGGCCAAGGTCGCTTATTTTCTTCCCAAGGCACTAAAAAAAGCTGGGGTTGATATTAGAATATTTACCCCCAAATACGGAGTTATAAATACCGAGCTATTGCAAATCAAAAATCAAGTCGAAGGACTCAAAATCCCTACGGGGGATGACAAAAATATCATTTGCAATGTCAAGATACTAAAGACACCCAAAAAAGAGGATCCAATTGTCTACTTTCTGGAAAACAAAGAATATTACGAACAGCGGGCAAATGTCTATTCTTATTCTGATGACCATATCCGCTTTGGCTTACTTAGTAAAGCTGCTCTCGAATTTATCCGCCACGGAGATTTTGTTCCCGATATTATTCATGCCAACGATTGGCATACGGGATATTTGCCAAATTATTTAAAGACTGAATACAAAAACGACCCAAGGCTAAACAAGATATCGACCGTCTTTTCCATTCACAATCTCCACCAAGGAGTCTTTGATTTTGATCATGCCTCTGAAATGGATTATGACGACGGCAAGGGTTCGCTGGAATCCTTTTTTAGTGACCGCTTTATGAAGCAAAATGCGCTAAAGCGTGGAATTATTTATTCTGATTTGATAAATACCGTCTCACAGACATTTTCCAGAGAGCTTCTGACCGAGGAATACGCTCCCAAGCTCTACAAATTGTTTAGAGAACTTCGAGCCAAATTCTTTGGCGTTTTAAATGGACTGGATTATCAGAGCTTTGATCCCAAGAAAGATAAAGTCATCAAATCACATACTTCCAGGGAGGAAAATAAAGTAGATTTACAAAAAGAATTTAATTTGGAGGTTTCGCAGCATATACCGCTTCTGGCTATTCTGGGAAGACTTGACGATCAAAAAGGCTTGCAATTGGTCATGGAAACTATTGATTTTATTTTGACGGAATGCAATGTCCAGCTAGTGGTCTGTGGACCGGGCGATAATAGACACCGCGATTTCTTTGCCAATCTCGAGACCAAATATCCAGGTCGGGTCGGGACACATTTGATGTACGACACCACTCTTCCCCGAAAGATTTTTGCCGGAGCTGATATGCTTCTCATGCCCAGTAAGTATGAACCGGGTGGAATTGTGGCTTTGGAAGCTTTGAGATATGGCTGTGTACCAATTGTCAGAGCTACTGGTGGCTTGTCTGATTCTGTAGTTGATTATGATCCCACACTTTCGACGGGAACTGGTTTTTCTTTCAAAAATTTTTCAGCCATGAGCTTTTTGACTGCGGTCATTAGAGCCTTGGAAACCTACAAAAACAAACCTGTCTGGAAAAAAATAGTTCAGCTCTGCATGAAGCAGGACTTTTCTTGGGACAAGTCGGCTAAGAAATATATTGATCTCTATGAACGGTCAGCGACTTTCTTGTTGAATGCTTCATAGTTTTTCTCGACTTGTCCGGAATTGTGATAAACCCACATATGTTCGAGAAATTTCTCTGTGGCATTAGTCTTTGGCATCAATTCCACGCCACTTCTGACT
The DNA here is from genome assembly GCA_016219445.1 of Candidatus Amesbacteria bacterium. GTDB lineage: Bacteria > Patescibacteriota > Microgenomatia > CAZETR01 > Amesbacteraceae > JACRNA01. The sequence continues at coordinate 7,273 of JACRNA010000026.1, read as the reverse complement.
AGCCCCGGGTGCCACCATGGCCAATTGGATAACCAATAGAGATAGCAAGATGAAAAGGCCGAATCCACATCACAGGTTTTCAATAATTCCAGATATTCTATTTGTAATTCATTTTTGTTCCAGAGATCAAATTCGGAACATTCTTGCCAAGATGAAGATTTGATACCCATTACTTCTGGACTATCTTGTCCAAATTTTTCTATAGCTTCAGATGATCTAATAAACTTTAGATTTGGATTATCCAGTAAATCCGACAAGACTTGTAATCGCTCAGTATAGTGATGACCAAATAATTCCACATCATTAGCAACCACTGTCAGATCAGATGTCACAAGATCCGTTATCATTTTGGCTTCTAGGTTGCCTTGATAGGAGCGAAATAAATTACAAATCTGCCGATTATTCACCAATAAATATTTATCTTTGTGCTTTGCAATTGGAGTTTTGGCATTTAGTGCTGTCTCGTCCACAAAGACATATTTATTGGGGATTAGGTCCAGAGTTTTTTGATCTATTGCCAATTCGGGTGGAAAGAAAGTATTTGCGCCTGTACTTATTTGTCTTTTTAATACATCTTCAGAAAATAACGGCATTATCGGATGATATTTCATACTATCAACTAGCTCAATTTTTCCTCCAATCTCCAATCTCTCAATTAACTCAAAAAACTCGTCAGCCTTTATTTTTTTTAATTGATCAGAAAGACATCCGGTAATATTGAGCGTCAATCCAAAGCCGGATTTATGATCAAGCATTCGTAATAGTGGAAGATAGCAAAAAGTCAGGATATTCCAGGTGATATTATCTTCCTGAGTGGGGGGCTGATAAAAATGCAACAGCATTGTCCAATATTTCATGGGTGCGCCTAGAAGGAATTGAACCTTCATCAATGGTTTCGAAGACCAGTACTTTATCCATTAAGCTATAGGCGCTCTGGGTGTAATTTTACACTATTTAGCACAGAGGATCGTGCCCACGGGATCAGATTCTTCCAGAAAGGTCTTGCCATCATAAAATGCCGAGGCTCCGCCCCCATCCAAATTTATTGCTGATTTAATTGATATATTTAATAGTTTTAGTATCTCGGGTAGATCATTGAGATATGGACCCAAGACTGAGGCTTGTGGATTATAAAATATTGCAAAATACAATTTATCGTCTATGGATAAAATGGCCACATTTCTTCGAGCCGATTTGTCATTTGTAGTATTTACCTTCATTGATTGATTATTATTCCAAAGTACGGGTCCTGTCTGGACTGCCCAAATGGCATCACTTGGTATATCAAAACTTATACCCCGGTTTGATAAATAACCATTGAATAACTTGTTATTTTGAGCTGGATTTAAAGTCTTGGAATTTGCTACTACCAAACCAATGGGTTTATTTTCTTTGGTATAGAATCCACCATTTGTGCCATATCGACATTTTTCAGTGGTCACAACGTCTTTAAATTTCCTTAAATTATCCCCATTTGGAATTAAGCTAATATTTGATGACTCAAAAATCAGATAACTATAACTATTGTTTTGATAAATTACTTGTTTTGGAACGGAAGTAGGATATACTGAAAATATGGCTGCTAATATCATTTGTAAAAGTTGTGGTAATGTCATTGAGATCAGTGAAGCTCTCACTGAATCTATTGTAGCAACAGAACGGCTCAAATACCAAAAGACTGAGCTGGAGCTTCGCCGTCGAGCCAATGAGCTGGAAGAAAAAAACCGTAATTTTGAATTGACACTTCAGCGTCAGCTGGACGAGGAACGCAATAAAATCAGGCTGAAAGCGGCCGAGGAAATAGCCGAGACTCAGAGATTGAAAGATTTGGAAAAAGATAAAATGATCAATGATCTGAAAAAATCTCTGGAAGACGCCCAGAGAAAGGCTACCCAAGGCTCACAACAATTGCAAGGTGAAATCCAGGAATTGGATCTGGAAGAATCCCTGAAAATAAACTTCCCTGGTGACGAAATTATACCAATTGCCAAAGGCGTCAATGGCGCGGACATCAAACAAATTGTCAAAAGTCCAAATACCGGTGTGGTCTGTGGCAGTATCCTCTGGGAATCCAAACGCACCAAAGCCTGGTCCGATGGCTGGATTATAAAACTCAAGGAGGATTTGCGAGCCGACAAATCAAATGTGGCGGCTATTGTTTCGGAAATAGTTCCCGCCGAAATCAAACCGGGGATCGGAAGCAAAGATGGTGTCTGGATCTGTACACCCAAATTTATAGTTCCGTTGGGTATGTTGTTGGCTAAAGGACTGCGGGATGCCGCTTACCAAAGATTGGTTTCGCAAAATCAGAGTGACAAAGCCCAAGCCGTCTACGCCTATTTCACCAGTCACGAATTTACATCTCAAGTGGAATCGATGGTTGAAAGTATAAATTTGATGCGCGAGCAAATCGCCAAGGAAAAAATGGCTTTAGAAAAAATCTGGTCTGCCCGTGAAGCTCAAATCGGAAAATTATCTTCCGGAATTTCCGGAGTCTATGGCAGTCTGTCGGGAATTGCTGGCAATGCACTTCCCGAAGTCAAACTGCTGGAATTGGAATGATCTGTCTATTTTAATGACTTTAGTCCCCACCTTCCATCTTGCCACAAAAAAGCTTGGTGATATTTAACTGCCATATCTAAATTATATATCAACCTTGACACATCTAACTCTTGCTCATACAATAATGTCAAATCTACTTGACATTTATAAAATAATCATGGATTATATAAATAACGACGTTTTTGAGTTACGAAAAAAATTAAATATAACTCAAGAGGATCTTGCTATAAAAATGAAAGTATCGCGACAAACAATTATTGCCATCGAAAAAGGAAACTATATTCCGTCTTTGTTGCTGGGTTTAAAAATTGCCATATTCTTTAAAAAACCCGCTTGATCTTCTAATGCCACAGTCCCTCCATCCGTTTATGGCTCCATTTTTAGTTGTTATTTTTATTATTTTTGCTGGTCTTTTATGGAAGGAAACTCCCGGGGATGAAAGAGAGCAATTCCATAAATTCATTGCATCACGCTTTGCCTATTTTGCAGTTATTACAACTCTGATCTTTGGAGTTGTATTTCAGAGCTTTAAAGGAGAAGTTGATCCTTTTCTTATTATTGGGATTTGCATTGCATTACTCGCAAAAATACTTGGACTTATTTATGGACATATCAAACATTAATATGAGGGGTGGTGAAATATATGTATAAAGGAATAATAATCGCAGGTGTGATTGTATTAGTTCTGGTTGGAGGTGGATTGTTTATCGCAAACCAACAATCTCAAAATGCAGAACAGACAAAAATGGTGAAGAATGACAACACTTCCCGCTATGTTGAATATTCAAAAGCGGCTTTAGATCAATCGGTTGCCAAACGTCGAGTTTTGTATTTTTACGCCACATGGTGCCCATCTTGCAAAGTTGCCAATGAAGATTTTACGGCTAATCCAAATAAAATACCTGAGGACGTTGTCGTCATACGAACCAATTACAACGATCCAAATACCGCTCAAGAAGAAAGGGATCTCGCCAAAAAGTACGGTATTACTTACCAACATACTTTTGTGCAAATAGATGGTCAGGGTAAAGAAATAACAAAGTGGAATGGTGGTAAAACAGACGAATTACTTGCTAATATTAAGTAGTTTGTGGTGTGGTCCGCCGTTGGTGGACTATACCAGAGATTAATTAACACTAATTATGATATTACTAATTATATTTGCATTTTTGGCCGGAATAATCACCATTCTTTCACCGTGTATTCTGCCTATTTTGCCCATTATTCTTTCTTCTGCTGTCAGTAAGACGAAACCTATCGGAATAATCGTTGGCTTTGTTGCTAGTTTTACCTTTTTTACACTTTTTCTCTCAACTATCGTCAGAACCACAGGTATTCCCGCTGATTACTTGCGGATATTTTCAATAATTATCATTTTTGTCTTTGGAATTTCCCAGCTTGTACCAAAATATCAAGAATTTGTGGAAAGCTTGTTTTCCAATTTTACCAAGTATATACCCCAAAACAATTCATCTGGCTTTTTGATCGGCATGTCTTTAGGCTTACTCTGGACACCTTGCGTCGGACCAATTTTAGCATCAGTTATTTCGCTGGCCATTGCCGGCACGGTTACTCTGGATGCATTTATTTTGACGTTGGCTTATTCTGTGGGGACTGCAATACCAATGTTTGTGATTATGTCTGGTGGCCAGCGATTTATTCCCAGATCTCCATGGATCCAAAAAGCCTTTGGTGTCATAATGATAATTACTGCCATTGGAATATATTTTGGCATAGACCGTCAGTTTCAAACTTTTATTCTCAATAAATTTCCCAATTACGGCACAAATCTGACAAAATTTGAAGACAAAGCTATAAAGAAGCAGTTGCCAAAGTTAGGTAATGCTTCGGAAATAATAGCTGGCGGACAGTGGTTTGGTTCGACTCCGCTCACCATTGCTGGTTTGAAGGGAAAGGTTATTTTGATAGATTTTTGGACTTACACTTGCATCAATTGCCAGCGTACACTGCCTTATGTCCAAAAATGGTGGACAAAGTATAAAGACCGGGGTTTGGTTATCATCGGTGTGCACTCACCTGAATTTGAATTTGAAAAAAATCCAAATAATGTGGCCAAAGCAATCAAAGATTTTGGGCTAACTTATCCTGTCGTTCAAGACAACGATTTTGCCACTTGGCAGGCTTATGACAATCAATATTGGCCAGCCAAATATCTGATTGACCGTGATGGAACTATTAGATATACCCATTTTGGTGAGGGAAAATACGATGAGACTGAAAAAATAATCCAGGAATTGTTAGGCACGACAGCTGAAATTAGCAACTCAAAATCCCAAAATTTTGCGCGTACTCCGGAAACCTATCTGGGTTCTGCCAGAAATCCATTCAAATCTGGATTTACCTTGACTGGAAATTGGCAAATTACCAAAGAATATGCCACAGCCCCAGATGGGGGAGTCTTGGAAATGAATTTTGATGCAGCCAATGTCTACTTGGTTATGCGCCCATCAAATAAACCCGCCCTAATCAAAATTTATTTAGACGGTAGGCCATACAATGAATTTTTTGTGGATTCTGATAAATTGTACGATATTATTTCAATAAAAGATCCCGGTCGGCATATATTAAAATTGGAATTTGATGCCAACAAGCCCCAACTCTATGCGTTTACTTTTGGCTAGCAAGAAAATTCTGACAAAGTATACTATACACTACTATAGTATATATTGATAATAAGATGTATACTAAGTATATGGATGTAAAGATTATAAACAAAATTATGCAAAAAGGGGGCTTTGAAGCCTCTATTCCTACTCCCTTTCCACCAGCTGGAATCTTTGATTTGCCTCAAAGTCTATTAATTAAGTCTACCAAAGCCGATCGCCTAGTAGGAAAACTCGATGGGATAACTCAAACTTTACCTGACATTGGGTTCTTTTTAAAAATGTATGTCACCAAAGACGCTACATCTTCAGCACAGATTGAGGGAACTAAAGCCTCAATAATCGAGGCAATTGAGATGGATGCAAAAATTGAAGGAAAAGATACTGATGCCGAAGATATCCTTTATTATATCAAAGCATTAAATTATGGAATAAAAAGAAGTGAAAGCTTTCCTTTTTCGCTTAGATTTATTAAAGAGATTCACTCAACCCTGATGACTGGTGCCCGCTCATCTCATTATTCTGACCCTGGAGAATTTAGACGATCCCAAAACTGGATAGGGGGAACCAAACCCTCTGAGGCTTCGTACGTACCACCACCTACTAATGAGATGAAATCTGCGCTTGATGATCTTGAGAAATTTTTGTACGACGAAAATTCTACCGTACCACTAATTTATGTCGCCTTGATTCACGCGCAATTTGAAACGATTCATCCATTTTTAGATGGTAATGGAAGAACCGGACGATTACTAATTACACTTCTATTATATAAAAGAGAATTACTAGAACACCCCGTTTTGTTTTTGTCGTCATACTTTAAAAGACATCAGAAAGTCTATTATTCTAAATTGGATAGATACCACAACGGAAATGTAGAAGAATGGCTGAACTTTTTTCTGGATGGTGTAATTGATACAGCAAACGAATCGATACTGATATCTAAAAAGATTAGAAGAATACGAGATGAAGATACAGATAAATTAATATCGCTTGCAAAGAGAGAATCTGTGAGCGGCATTGGTGTTTTAAAAAGACTATATACTACCCCAATAGTTACGACAAAAACAATAATGGAGTGGACCGGATTCAGCCGAAGTGGAGCACAAAGACTTATTGATAGATTCGAGAATTTGGAAATTTTAGAACTTTCCAAAGAAAAATCTGAATATGATCGTAAGTATAGATACAAAAGATATTTAGAAGCATTTATAGATTGAGAAACGAAAGTTATCAATAGGTTATGCCAGAGCATCTAGGCTATTGGATGAATTGGAAAACGGGGGAATTGTGAGTCCACAAATCGGCATCAATCCGAGGAAATTAATTGTGAAATAAAAATACACTATATTGTAATCTGCAAAGCGTTTGTAGTATCCCACCTCGGAGGTGGGATACTATTCCATTAAGCGAAGAATTTTTAGTGAGATCATGACAGTGTCCTTTTTCAATTCACTTTTTGGACACCGCAAAAGTGAATTTGATTTTGGAAGATAAATTTCCCACGACCTTACGGTCGGGGTGTTTAGAATAATTCAAGCTTTGCTTGCCCTGCATCTTTTTTTCCTTGTTGCTCTATATATTTTTGGATAACTGTTTCATCTACTCCTACACTGGAGACAAAATAGCCTTCACTCCATACTGCATCTGTTCCCCAATAGGTTTGTTTGATAAAAGGGAATTTTTGCTTTAGCTCCCGTGAGGTATTCTGTTTTATAATTTCAATGGCTTTCCCAACTCCCATGGTTGGCGGAATTGACATCAGAAAGTGAAGGTGGTCTTGATCAATGATTGGTCACTTCCGCCAACTTAATATCAAAGTAGGCAAAAATTCCCTCGTTGAATATCTTCCTTCGGTATTTTGTCACCAGTACCACATGGTATTCGCAATGGTATACACAGTGGGAAAGATGAACCAGCTCCATACTTCACATTGTATTCCAAAGTGGAAAAAAGATGCAGGGGTCACTCCTGACTTCGCCAATTAGGTGACCCAATTGATTTTTGCTAACTTGAGAAGTAATTTGGCTTCATCATTTGGTTGAATACATTTTGATATTTGTTCTTTGGTTAATTTGTCTTCAACA
>JACRNA010000006.1 GCA_016219445.1 Candidatus Amesbacteria bacterium | reverse complement strand
TGAAACGCGCGACATCGGCTCGCCCGGCTTCGTACGCTTCCGTGGCCTTTTCGGCCAAGTCGTACACAGCGCGGTGGGTGTTGGCGTTCAGCGTTTCGTACCATTCAGCTTCCGCGTCGATGACCGCTTTTGGCTTTTGGCTTGTGGCCGCGGAATCAAAGTAGACGAGCTTTGAACGCTTTTTGAGAAGGGGGAAGTCGGATTTCATAGTCAGTCGGGAGTTAGGAGTCCAGAGTCAGGAGTCAGAAATAATTTGAATAGGGTTTTGATTTTTTGGTTGGAGATGTGTGGTAAAAGAGCGCGGAAGAATCCTTGGGTCAGCATGGCTTTTGCCTGCGCGTCGTCAAGGCCGCGGTTTTTCATGTAGTATATAGCTTCGTCATCCAATGTGCCTATAGTCGCGGCGTGAGAGCATTGAACCTCATTATTTAAAATTTCGAGAAAGGGTTTGGTTTTTAGAGAGTTTTTTTTGGATAGCGACAAGATGGCTTCTTTTAAATGAGAATCGGTGTAGTGGGCCAGCTCCTCTATTTTAATTAAACAGGAGGCGTCCATCCGCGCCTCATCCTGACCCAAGGCGCGGATCCAGATATTACCGCGGGTGTGGGGCGATCACTCCTTCAGCGCCTTCGCCTTCGTGATTGATCGTGAGACGAAGCTCGTGCTCGTGTTTTAGCTTGCCGAAGCAATAGAACGTGCATCGGCTGTTTCTGGCGAGGTTGGCCGTGATTTCTTTTTTCCATGGCCCTTCCGGAACGTGAATCATATAGTCGATATGACTACCTTCAGACAGTTTGAGGGTCGTTTTTGTCGTGTGGGCTGGGATGTGAATGATTTTGGTCATGCGATGGCGCCTTCCATTTCGAGGGCGATGAGACGGTTAAGTTCTATGGCGTATTCCAGCGGTAATTCTTTGGCGAAGACTTCAAGGAAACCCGCGACAATCATGCGCTCGGCGTCTTGAGGCTTTAATCCTCGCGATTGCAGATAAAAGAGCTGCTCCTCGGAAATTTTGGAGACGCTGGCTTCGTGTTCCACGGTGGATTGGTCATTATGAATTTTCATCTCCGGATAAGTGTCCGTGCGGGAGACTTCGTCCAGCAGGAGCGCGTCACACGAGACTTTGATTTTGCAGTGGTCGGCCTGCGGGGCCACATACACCAGTCCGCGATAGGAGGCGCGCCCGCCATCTTTACTGATCGATTTCGACCGTATGGCGGAGGCTGTGAATGGCGCCAGATGAATGACCTTCGCGCCGGTGTCCTGATGCTGGCCTTTTCCGGCGAAGGCGATCGAAAGTACATCCGCCTTGCTGTGTTTTCCTTTTAAAATTACGGCGGGGTATTTCATGGTGATTTTGGAGCCGAGATTGCCATCGACCCATTCCACGAGCGCTCCTTCTTCTGCCACGGCGCGTTTGGTAACAAGGTTGATGACGTTGTTGGACCAATTTTGGATCGTGGTGTAACGGATTTTCGCGTTTTTTAAGGCGATCAACTCGACCACGGCCGCGTGCAGGGATTTTTTGGAGTACATGGGCGCGGTACAGCCCTCAATATAATGCACGGATGCTCCTTCATCCACGATGATCAGCGTTCGTTCGAATTGGCCGATGCTTGGGGCGTTGATGCGGAAATAGGCCTGCAAAGGGAGCGCCACCTGCACGCCCTTCGGCACGTAGATGAAGGAGCCGCCGGACCACGCGGCCGTGTTGAGCGCGGCGAATTTATTGTCGTCGCCCGGAATGATCGTTCCGTAATATTGTCTGACGAGATCGGGATAGAGCCGCGGCGCAGAGGACATGTCGCAGAAGACCACGCCGAGCTTCGTCCATTCTTCCCGCATGTGATGGTAAACCATTTCGGATTCGTATTGCGCGCCCACGCCGGCCAGGAATTTTCGTTCGGCTTCGGGGATCCCTAGGCGGTCGAAGGTTTTTTTAATGTAGCCGGGCACGTCGCTCCAGTCGTTGCTCGCCTTTTCATTCGATCGCCAGTAATAGGTGATGTCGTCAAAATCGATCCCAGAAAGATCCGCGCCCCATAAGGGGAGTTTCTGTTGCCGGAACTGTTTCAGCGCAAGGAGGCGCTTTTCCAGCATCCATTTGGGTTCGTTTTTTTGTCGCGAGATTTCTCGTACGGTCGTTTCGTTCAAGCCCTTTGGTGTTTTAAAAATGTATTTCAATGAGATTATTTTTTTTCTTTCTGGTTTCCCGCCTTCGCGGGAAAGACAGAAAGCCAGGAATACCCTTCTTTTTCCAATTTTTTGACGAGGGCAGGGCCTCCTGTTTTTACGATTTTGCCGTTTATCATCACGTGAACGATGTCAGGTTTTATATAATTCAGAAGCCGTTGATAATGCGTAATGATTAGAAAGCCAATTTTGGGCGATTTCATCTCGCGTATGTTTTTGGCGATCAATCTCAAGGCGTCAATATCTAAGCCGGAATCGGTCTCATCCAAGATAGCGAGGGATGGCTGCAATATTTTTAATTGCAGGATCTCCGCTTTCTTTTTTTCTCCGCCGGAGAAGCCGCTGTTTAAATCGCGGGACAGGAATCTGACGGGCAATTTGAGGTCTTTGAGCGCTTTGCTCAGGCGTTTGTCGAATGCCTCGATGCCGGTCCTTTCTTGGCCGTGAATACTCTTGAATGACGCGAGCAGGAATTCGTAAAAATTAACTCCGGGGATTTCGTAGGGGTATTGAAAGGACAGGAAAAACCCCATGCGCGCACGCTGCCACGGTTCCAGCGCCACGATATTTTTGCGCTTCCATTGGATGGTGCCTTTTTCGACATGGTAGGCGGGATGGCCCATCAGAACATTCGCGAGCGTGGACTTTCCCGAGCCATTGGGCCCCATGAGCGCCACGGTTTTTCCAGCTGGGATTTCGAGATCGAGGCCGCTGAGGATTACTTTGTCCTGAATGCGGACCGCGAGGTTTTTGATAATCATGACTCGGATTAAAGATTTAAGATTTAAGGTTAAAGATTAAAGATTGATCAGAAGATCCTGATCCGCCTGAGGCGGACAGGATGACATGTTTGGTGCTCAAGTGCTGAGGAGATCGGAAAGGTGGATGCTTTCCAGGGCATTCTGAAGGGCGTCCTGGATCGTTTGCCACGCTTTTTTGGAGGGGCAGAATTTCTCCACGAGGCAACGTTTGTTTCCCAAACATGACACCAGTTCACGATCTCCTCCCATGAGTGCCATGACGTCTTTGAGCGAGATGGTCTTCGGGTCTTTGACCATCCGGTATCCGCCCTCGCGCCCGCGGTAGCTTTGGAGCCATTTGGCTTTGCGAAATGGGACGATCAGTTGTTCCAGGTATTTGGCAGAGACACGCTCGCGCCCTCCGATGGCCCGGAGGGAGACGGACTTTTTGGTTCCATAGGTTTTTGCCAACTGTAAAATGAGTTGCAAGCCGTGGTGTTCTTTGGTTGAAATTTGTCCGAGATAAGCCATTTGAATCCTATTTTAAGATCCTGACCCCGCACGATGCTGCGGGGCAGGATGACGCATTGATATATTCCTAGTAAGTAACTAGGAATATAGTGATTATTACTCGGTTAGTCAAGAGCTGATTTAAATCACTCCCAATTTTTTAAACCAATAATCCCACACGGGTTCTAACGTGAGCTTTTTGATTTGTTCTTGAGTGTACCATCCCATGGATTTTGATTCGTCGTTTATTTTTGGTTCCCCCACGAAGTCGCATTCAAACTCTTTCACTTCACGCGCGAGGGCTTGGAGCGGCGTTTCATTTTCGTCGATATGGCCTGCGATTCCCGCGAACCCAAACGGAGGGATGGCCCGATCGATGAGAAGGTACTTGTCGCTTCGTTTAATAAGCGCTCCCACGCTATAGTGCATAAGTTTTCCTTCAGGTGTTGTGGCGCGTTTCTCTACGGGCATTATTTCGCCTGCACGTTAATCCGGACTAATTTCCAGGCAGGCGCTTCGTACGCGTATTCCAATTGGAATAAGAGATCTTGCTTTTTGGAAGCGCTGTGCCCCACTAGTTTCAAGACCCCTTTTTCGTCGATGGCTGGCGCTTCGGTAAATTCCACAGATGCCGTTTTTACGAATGACAGGTTCATTTTTTTATCGATGAAGCTTTTGAAGGCAGTGGCCAATGCCGTGGCATCGATTTGAGCTTTCCATTGATCCGCGATCGATCCATAAAGATTGCTGAAATCTTTTGTCTGGACAGCTTCCACAAAGAGTTTTATGGCTTTCTGCGCTAATCCTTGAATTTCTTTCTCGTCCGGAGTGCGAATGGGATTGTCCGTTTTTAGATTGATGCCCAGTAATTTCCAGGCCCCTTCCTCTTTGATTAGCCGCACTTCCATGGGGAGCGTTTTATTTTCGGGAAAAATGACTATGCCTAACGCGACGGCCGAATTCCCTGAGCGGGTTCTGCTTCCCCAGTTGATCGTTTTATAATCGCTGATGCCGATTTTTTTTATTAATGTTGAAAATTGGTCGAAGGAAGTGCCCTTTTGGAATTCTTTGGATGCCTCCTCGTACGCTTCTTGCAATTTATTTTCTTTAACCAAGCTAAACCATTTTTCCGACGCGGAAATCATTGAATAGGAATTGATCCAAATGATCCCGAAAATTCCTCCTATAAATAGGATAAAAATGGCGAATACTAAGCCAGTTCGTGAGGACTTTATTTTTTTCTTCATGATTTTTATTATTACAAGATTTATTGCTCAGAGAATACAGGGAAATGCTCAAGTCCTCAAGTCCTCATTAATCGACGTAGAGCAGGAGACTTTTGAGATAATGGATCACCAGATTTTTTCTTTGAGAAAATAATTCAGCCATAAATCTTCGCTATCCTGAACAGGAAGAATTTCAGATCCGTGACACCCCGCACCAGAGCCCTGAAGCCTTTGAGTTTGGAATTGAAGGATTCGGCCGAGGCATTGGTGGAGCGGCCGGGGAAATAATTGAGAATCGTTCCTTCGTGTGAGCGGATCGATTCAGAAGCCGTGACGAATGAGCTGAAGTTTTTTTCCTCCACCTTACGGTGCCATTCTTCCAGCTTTATCTTTGCCTCATCTCTCGTTTTGGAATGCTCGTATGCGGAGCGGAACATCATGGAAAGGCTGTAGTCATGCTCAAGATCCCGGAACTCTTTAAACAGGATGGCCGCCCTCTCTTTCTGTGATTCCGACCATCTGCTTTGCGGTTTATAAAGCAGGTGGCGGCTTCTGGCCGGCAGCTGCTTTTTAGTGTCACCGTTGCGGTAGGCCATGGGCCGGTAAGCCTGCCCCAATTCTTTCGTTTTCCGTATCGCCTTATTTTCCTCATCGATGGCCTTCCGCCGCTCCCGGATTCTCATGTCCTGCAGGGCCTCGCTCACGAGCTGCTGGGCATGGAAACGGTCTGTGACTTTTTCCGCGTTCGGAAAAGATTCGCGGACAATCCAGTCCATGGCGTCGGCCATATCCAGGGTGACCTCGGTGACTTTCACGCGTTCTTTCAGGGGGATCTTCATCAGCGCTTCGCTGACGGCGGAAGATTTGGTTCCTTTGATCAGAGCCACCGGGGCTCCTTTTCCGCCTTTCGCCGCCTTGTTCGTGACGACCGTGTACAGCTCGCCGGAAGAAAGGGCGGTCTCATCGATGCCGAGACAGGGGCTCAGATTCTGCGGGAAGAGAAGCCAGTCTCCGCAGTGATCCAGCTGATCCCATTCGGGGAATCCGCTCAGATGGAATTTATACTGTTTACGGAAGGTCTCCTCGTTGAGTCGGCACCAACGGGCGACACGGTAGATATCCGCGGGTTCAGATTCGATCCATTCCTTTTAAAAAATCCGCAAAATCTTTTGAAAGCTTCGTCCCCTCCGCGCATACTCCGGGGTCGCGCGTCAGGAGCTTCCCGACTCCTTCGAATTTCCAGGATCTTCTTTTCAGAAGAACTTCGCCCCTGAGACCGCGGACGGGAAAATCATCGACCAGAAAGTCATTGAGGACGGTGTTCGTCACGGGTTTGTTTCTGTATTCCGGCGGTAGCGGCGAGGGCACGATGTTTTTCTCGGTCAAAACGATCCGTAACGCGTTGTCGCTCTTTTCAAAGCCTGTCAGGTCGAAGAAGGCTTCGAGTCCTTCGGGGAGCATGGCCCACAGGAGATCATGTTCTTTCATGGTGTTCGGGGTTAGGAAACCGACACCGTAAAATTTACACTAAAATTTTCTCAAAGAAAAAATCTGGTGATCCGAGATAATCGCCTTCCGGGTTTTAGAACAAGGGTTCCGACGGCGGAATATTTCGAATTGACCATTCAGTGGTTGAACCAACTTAGGTGAAAAACTTGGCGGTGTCTGTTTGAAAATATCCGAACGGAACTCTCTGGGCTCGGCGGGCGGAATTCCCCCCACACCCCCCTTCCGCCCGCCTTGCCTTGCCTGCCCGACCGATAGGCGGGAACCGGAGCGGAAAGGACGATTTCAAGTTTTTCTTTGGCGGCAAATTCTTTGATCCGTTAGGTTAAATCTTTTTTCTTGTCCTCAAACTCTTTTCTGTCAATCTCGCCTTTTGCGTATCGTTCTTTCAAAATTTCAAGCGGTGATTTTTCGTGGTCATGGTTGCCATGAGATTGACCCGAAAGCCATTTGATAAGTGCGCTGATAATCTTTTTCATATTTTCCCCACCAGACCTATACCGGGTTTTAATGTTTTCTTGCCCGGTTTCCAACTTGCCGGACAGACAAGGCTCTTATGCTCTTTCACGAATTTGGCCGCCTGGAGTTTGCGGATGATTTCTTCGGTACTCCGGCCGATGGAGTTGTCGTGAACATCATACGCTTTTATGGTTTGCGTGGGGTCTATAATAAACGTAGCTCGGAGCGAAAGACCCTCTTCCTCGATATATGTGCCCAGGAGTCGGCAGAGTTTGCCCGTCGGGTCCGAAAGCATGGGAAACTCGATCTTTTTGATCGAGGGGGAGCTGTCATGCCACGCTTTATGCGCAAAACCGGTGTCCGTGCTTACGCTCATTATCTCGGCGTCAAGCTTTTTGAATTGGGGATAATACATAGCCGCTTCCTCAAGTTCGGTGGGACAGATGAAGGTAAAGTCCGCGGGATAGAAAATAAGAACAAGCCATTTTCCTTTATAGTCGCCGAGTTTTATCTCTTTGATATCGTTCTGGTAATAGGCAGAAAGCGAGAGGTTTGGGAGTTTTTTGCCAATTAATGGACATGTGAGGATAGGATTGTTGTGTTATTGTGTCATATAAGTGATTTAAAAAACTAAAACCCTATCCGAACCCTCGACCATTTTGAGTAAATCGGACATCGTGGAAATTGGACAAACCTTGCTTTCTTCTTTGCCGCGTAATTTTAGACAAGTGCCGCAAGCGTAAATTTTCCCTTTCAATTCTTTGAACTCCGCCACCTTCGCGGAAATGTCAAAATCTTTGCTGTCGGGAATGATATCAAGTTCCGAACCCTCGTTCATCAAAAAAATTTCTACTTGATGACCCGCTTTAAGCGCGGTAATGCCGAGGCGGAATGTATTCCACGCATGTTCCGGCTTGTTGGATTGTAAAATGATGCCGAGTTTCATAAGATTATTTTACTAAATCTTCCATTAGAACTCCCAACGCTTTGGCTATCTTGGCAACTGTTTGCACACTTGGCTTGATAACCACATTGCTCTCAATTTTGGTAAGGGTAGTATGCTTTACGTCGGACTTTCTCACTAAATCATCTTGGGTCAAGCCAAGTTTATTGCGCGCCTTTTTGATGTTTTCGCCAATCGTTGCCATAGTTTCAATACTTTGATATCATTACTTGTGTTATACTGATTACAATACTATGATAGCAAAATTCTTAAAGTATTTCAAGAAAAGCCCGCTTTTGGCCTTAATGAATTCAAAACGGCTTGAAATTTCCCCGAAAATCGGCTGGCGAGCCCGCGTAGCGGGCGAGCCAACAAAGACATTTCCTAACTGGCGGAGGGGGCGAGATTCGAACTCGCGGTCCCATTACTGAGACAATTGTTTAGTAAACAATCGCACTCGACCACTATGCGACCCCTCCAATAACCCAAATTATACAGTTAATAGGTATAATTAGGGAAATCTGGAGGATATTCCGATCGGTTAAGGAACGTGTTTGCTAAACACGGATCGCGAAAGCGGTCGGTGGGTTCGACTCCCACATCCTCCGCACTATTTTGAAGAACCTGGAGTGCGTTTAAATATTAAGTACAACAGCATAAATGCTATTAATATGAGCGTAAACGCAATAACCACCTTAATATTTAGATTCCATATGTCCATATTATTTTGATGTTTTTATCAAATAACTTATGTTTTCATAAAAGTATCTAATCCAAAAAAGTTAGGAACAATAAATACAACACCCAACCAACCAGCAGATAAATTAATAAGTAAATCGGAAGAAATTTCTTTCAAGGCAATGTAGGAAACCTTCTTTTTGCTCATATAGTAAAATATACCACAGATGCGTTCACTCAACAGAACCGAAATCAGTTTTTCGGCTGGCCGAGGGTCTAAAGGCTGAGATCTTGCTGTGCGGCCGCACAGCCACTCCCCCAAATTCAAAAATTAGTATTACATCCATGAATCAAGAAAACCGGGTTTCTTGGCAGTATTTTTCCCAAACTCAAGACGCGATAAAATATGCCAAATCCGAAGATTATAGTGTAATCGCAGTCGAGCTTTGTCAAGATGCCAAGCCTTATCACACATATATTTATCCAGACAAAGTCTGTCTGGTTTTAGGTCACGAAAATTCCGGAGTGCATCAGGAAATTCTGTCGATCTGTGACAATGCGGTCTTCATTCCCTACTGGGGCAAAAACTATTCACTCAATGTCGCCGTCTCGGCAGCGATTGTGGCCTTCAGAGCTTGCCTGTTCCAAAAATAAGCGCTGTGGCTACCCCATCAACCCCTATTCCTACATAATTCCAAATACTATTTAATTGATTTTTATTGTGGGGCTCATCACCGGCATAAATCCACTCAATCAGATGTACCCCACTTAATTTATAGCCATAGCTGGCATTCTCACCCAATTGATTAAAACCCAATTTGCTAAACCCATCTTGATTATTCAAAAAATCTGCAAAACCTTTGTGAGCATCGAGATTTTTGATACTCCTAAAATATTTGGCCCGGGAAAGGGCATAATCCGCCAGTTTAGAATCCCATGACAAATTACTTGCTCCGTACCGCCTGCGATAATCATTTAGGGCGATCAAAATTTCTGCTGGCGTTCCCATTTGGGCATCTTGTCCCACTTTCATTTGCCAGGTGACACTATCTATCTGCTTGGCTACGCCCCAGGGCTCTTTGTCTTCAGGAGGAGCTACAAAAACTTTTTTAGGTATTGGAGTAGTAATTGGTTTTGGAATTTCTTTCGGAACTTCGACAGTTAGCAATATATTGATTGCAAAGAAAACTATCGGTAGTAAAAATATGTTCATTTTTTTGTTGGTAAAAAATTCTTCTTGGACACTACTGACCGGCCAATTTCTTTTTCCAATTGCTCTTTATCATCCATGTGATCACGTAAATTTTCCCGCTTCAAGCCTTTTAATTTTTTATATTGATTGGGTGTAACTCCAAAAGTAGCTTTGGAAATTTCAGCAGTTAATATTTCGTAATCTTTTTGTATTTTCGCGCCCCTTCTTTGCCATTCGTCAGTCAGTTCTTCACGGATTGTAATCCCCCGCATTCTCTTTTCTATCCAGTCTTCTGAATAGCCCTTGAGTTTATAAAGCATTCTCGTCCGTTTGGTTGCCAATTCAGGATTTTCAATTTCTTGCACCCGCTCATAACCAACTTTCGCCAACCAGCGTTTAAACGGTTCAGCTTTAGATGACGGAATAGACTGGATGATCCTAAAAATTCCTTCTGTGTCCGCACAATCCGTATCCCGCATCTTTTCGTCTTCAGCTGGCAATTTCAACTGTTCCCAAAATGGGAATGGTTGAGCCATCTCTTTATCACGATCTTTCCTTTTTGCCCAATATGTTTTTGCTTGCGGGCTATCGGTAAGTACCGTAATTACATCCACGATAGAAAACCACCACTCATTTTTATAAAGCGTTTTCCTGATTTTTTTTCCTTTAAACAAAGCAATTTTTGTAGTTTCCATACTCACAATTATACCCTAACTGGTATAATTTGAGGCAGGGAGGAATTGAGCAATGGTGGCTCACCAGTCTTGAAAACTGGGGTCCGCAAGGACATGTGGGTTCGAATCCCTCTTCCTCCGCCTTCGCCTCGCTGAAGCTTGGCTACGGCGAGACGAAGTCCGCCGTTAGCGCGAAAGCGGGTTTTATGACTTATGCATATATTTTAATTTGCTCTGATAATAAAAGTTATGTAGGTTGTACTGACGACCTAAAGGATCGAATTACTCGTCATCAGATTTGAAAAATATCTAAAATCAGGATCGGGTCGAGCTTTCATGAAAAAGCATTTTAATTTTAATAAAATATAAAAATGGACGGCAAAATATTAAAACACTATTTAGATTTTGACACTTATACTTATCCAGGATTATACAAAGACAAATTGAAAAATAATTTACCTGATGATGTAAGAGAGATTGGTCTTTTGGTTCGTAAAAATATAATTCACAGAACAACTTTGGCTGCTGGTAATACTGGTTCAAATTCCGATTTGAGATTTGGTGACATGACTACGATTCCATGGTGGCGACAACCAGAAGATGATATTTTGGTAACTGCCGCAGCAATGTTAGCAGAACTCTATCGTAGAGATAAAAGGGGTTTTGTAAATGATCGTGAACCAAAAAATAAATTGGTGGTAACATGTAGATTTGTGTCTATCTTGGTTGCTTCAATTCTGAAATCAAAAAGAAACTTCTCGTTTCAACAATTGATTTATTCTCCATCAATTTGGTTCTCATTTCAGAAGCCCCCTCAAAATCCCTAATATAAATCTTAAAATATTTTTTCAGAACCGAAAAGTTCTTTTTGTCTCCCCAGGTTTCCTGCCACAATTCCAGATGTCTCTTTAACAAATTTATTTTTTCTTCTCTTGTAGATATGTGATCCGAAAAACACCACGGGTTTTCGAGAACCCCTCGCCCTATCATCACTCCATCTACTCCTGTCTCCTGTGCCCTGTAGCTTGCGTCCTGTACCCCTTTGACGTCGCCATTGCCAACAATTACCGTGCTTGTAGTATTTATCTTTATGACCTTTTTAATCTCATCCCAGCGGGCTGGAACCGAAGACATTTCTTTGACAGTTCTTCCGTGCACTGTCAGGGCGTCCAATTTTTGGGTCAGTAAAAACCCAATCCATTCTTCAGTCTGAATATTTTTTACGCCAATTCTGGTTTTGACACTGACTGGCAACTTGGTACCTTTTTTGACTGCGTCAATTATTTCAGAGACGAGAGTGTGGTTATTGATCAGAGCCGCACAGGCCCCAATCTTGAGCTCAGGACGCTGGGGGCAACCCATGTTGATATCAATCCCCAAAAAACCCATATCAGAAATAAGTTGTGCCACTTTATAAAAACTCTCTGGATTTACTCCCCAAATTTGGGCTACCGTTGGTATTTTGGTTTTTTTATAAACCAGTCGGCTAGTCTCTTGGTGGAGAATCGCCTCAATGTTGGTAAATTCGGTAAAAAACACATCGGGTGGGGCAATTTTTTCAATAACTTGCCGAAAAACCACATCGGTTACGTCTTCCATGGGAGCCAGAACCAAAAACGGCTTCTTATTTTTTGCCAAACGTTGCCAAAAAGTCATTTTTTAGATTTCTTTCCGTCTCTTATCGCATCCGCCCAATATACTAATGCCACCATCAATAGCATTATTGCTCCAATTAGATAAAATCCTGTCAACCCTGACATATTACATCCTCCTTTCTGAAATTCTTGT
Source organism: Candidatus Amesbacteria bacterium (assembly GCA_016219445.1). Taxonomy (GTDB): domain Bacteria; phylum Patescibacteriota; class Microgenomatia; order CAZETR01; family Amesbacteraceae; genus JACRNA01. The sequence goes on along the minus strand of JACRNA010000006.1, from coordinate 12,845 downwards.
TAATCTAAGACTTAACCATAAGCTTCCAGTCGCAAGTATCAAGCCAAATAAAAAATCAGCAGAAACCGAAGTTGATTTATTCAAACTCAAATATGGAATTAAACTTGACCCAATAAATAATATTGATATATTTGCCGACCACTCAGATAGTCTCTCAAACATTCTATTTGTAAACATATTTTTTATTATATCATCGTGCCAATACAAACTTCCAAATATTTTTGACACCTGCAGCTCTCAATGTCTTGGTGCATTCGTTCATGGTGGCTCCGGTGGTCCAGACGTCGTCTACCAACAACACTGCTTGTGGAATTTTCAATTTACAATTTACAATTTTCATTGAATTTTCAAGCGCTTTTAATCTTTCAGAACGGGTTCTACCCACCTGGTGTCCTGTATCCTTTACTCGGTACAACAAATGACCATTGTATGCCAACGTATGCCGCGAAGCGAGTACCTTGGCTATTATCTCCGCCTGGTTAAAACCGCGTTCACGAAGCCTGTTTTTGTGTAATGGTACTGGCACTACCGTGGGTTTTTGTTTTAAAAACTTTTGAAAATTTGAAAATTGAGAATTATTTGTAAATTGAAAATTGTAAATTAAAAATTTCAAGTAGTCATATCTCCCATCATATTTGGCTTTGGAAATCAGCTTTCGCGCCAATCCCTCGTAAGCCCAGAGGCAAGTCAACCCTGGCAATTGCTCCTCTTCCCACATGCCCACACTGCAAGTCTCACAGACATATTCACCCAATCTCTCACAGCCAATACATTTTTTGGGAAAAAGGAAATCGAGAAGATTCATTGGTGGAGGTGGTGGGATTTGAACCCACGTCCATAATAGTTCCTCGAAAGCATCTACAAGCTTATTCCCGATATAGCCCGGGACTACTGTCAATTAGTTAATCTTTAATACACGTCAGCTAATTGTAACTTGCGTATAGCATCTCGATTGGTTTTCGCCTTAATTTCACAGTCGAGAAAATGAAATTAAAACGCCCTAATTATGCAAATGCGTAATCGCGGGGAGCAAAGAGGGATTTGAAGCCCCCAATTGCTTGTGCAACAAAATCGTTGACACTTGTGTTTTGAATCTGTTTTACGAGTATGGTTCAAACTCGGCTTGCAGCTTTTTAAAGTTCTAGAATGTCGAGTGCCTAGCACCCCCAGACCCATAGTATATCACATTTCGCGGTCGAGGTCACGCTTCTTGATGATTTCGCGCTTTTCATAGATCTTTTTGCCTCGAGCAAGACCTAATTCGACCTTGATTACCCCGGACTTAGTATACATGGCTGTGGGTACCAAAAGCAATCTGGCTTGCTTCATTTTTATTTGTAAATTCAGCATTTCTTTTTGGTGAAGCAGTAATTTTCTAGTCCGGATAGGATCATAATTGGTGTTGTCGGCGTGCTTGTATGGATAGATATGAAGGCCAATCAGCCAAGCTTCCTGATCTCCAAATTTGCTGGGTCTAAATTTGACATAGGCATGAGTCAGATCTACTTGATTTAATTTGGCAGACTTTGCCTCAGGGCCAGTGAGGACTATACCCGACTCAATCCTTTCGGATATCTGATAATCAAAGCGGGCTTTTTTGTTTATCGATTTCATAGTTGAATCTGCCAGATTTTGGAAACGGACAATAGATAAATTTTGCCATTTTTTTCATCGGCAACCAGAGAAGAGACTTCGGAAATCAAATCGTTGGCATATTGAGCTACATATTCTCCTGTTTTGTTTATGACTACAATTCGCTTGTTGTTTTTATCCAGAACATACATCTTCTCTATGTCTTCATTGGTATAAATGGTCAGATTTTCTCCCAAGGGAACTGCCAAATCCGAAACCACAAAATTTTCTTTGACACCACGAGTAAATTTCATGATTGCGGATGTTTTCGTCACCCACAAACTGCCGTCTATGGCGAGTGAAGTCGAATCATTCAAATCCACCACTTCTGTCTTGGCTATCCAGGACTGTTTTGTTCCAAATCCCGTCTCAGTAGTCTGATATCTCCAAATATTGGCATTGGTCAGTAAGTAGATATTGCCTGCAAACATGCCCATATCCACGACTGTGTCCCAGTCGGAATCAAGTTTTATTTTATTTTGACATTTATCATTTTGACATTCAATTATTCCTGTACTAGATAAAACTTCTGTTTTTCCCGGATAACTTGCCAAAAGTTTGACAGAGTCTAGCTGGTCTTTTCCGGCAATCACTTTTCCGCTTTTTTTGACCGGATCGACAGAAACCAATCTGGACAGGGCTGTATCGAGAACCAATAATTTTCCCTCTTGCCAGACCATTTTTTCACCCGTCATTCCATCGCGGATCAGACCAAGATCGAGAACCTCTGCCAAATCTGCCTTGTTTATGCCCATGGATTTGTCGATAATCTGGGTCAATTCCCGAGCGACCAAATCCAGATTGGAATTTTTGTATTTTGCCCCGCCTTTGAGCTGAATGTCTTCGAGCTCCGACTTGATTTCAGGCAATAACTGCCGGGATCTGGCTGGATTTAGGACTACCAAAGCCTTGGCTTCATTGAATTTGAAGGCTAGTTCTTCGCTCCTTTGGTCGAGCTTGGCCCGGCCTGATACCAGGTATTGATAGCGAGCCCGCCCGACAATAGCCAAGATTACAAATGCGACCAAAAATACAATTCCGGCAATCATAGTTTTTGACGTCTTGTGGACTCCATATTGGACATAGACCGGGCCGGTTCTCTTGGGTAATTTTTGAGCCAACCAATCAAACTTGGAAACTGTGGGTATTTCTTCCGGTGTTTCCTCGGGGGCGACTATAAATTTGGGTTTTTCTACCTCTGCCCTTACTGCAATTATGATTCCGGCTACGCCTTGGGCTTTCTGACTGCCATGAGCGACAGCTCCCAATGTCTCCATAGCCTGTTCTACACCTGATTCTAAAGAAGCTCTGATGACACCGGTTGGAATATGATGCCAAAATTGCCTATTACCCAAGACTACTTGCATCTGGGGTCTTAATTTTCCACAAAGTTTTTCTACCTCACTGGATTCTTGGGGACTTATCAAAAAACCCTCCCTACTTCCTTCCCTGATCCAAATTCCACCACCGACCGAGACCATGTACAAATTGTCGCCCAAAATCACGGCACAGGAAATCTGAAGCGACGGTTCTTCCTCAACCAGAGTGGTTACCGAAAAAGTCAATTGATCAATAGCTGGCTTGTCTGTAGGACCAAAATAGAGCTCGTGAAGGTGGGATAATATTTCCCGCCCATGACTGACCACTTCTACTTCCGATTCGCCTTCTTTTTTGGAGAGAGTAATTGTCGCCAGTAACCTGCCACGAATGAGAAATTTCTGCTCGTCTTCCGGCGAGAAATCGTGTACTTGAGCCCAGTACGATTCATCGACTCTCCCCACTATTTTGGCAACTTCTATGTCAGTCTTCATAAAATCACAATTGCAAAGGCAACCAATAGGACTGCCATGAGCAAGTGCAACCAAGACATTATCTGAAACAGAGAATTGGCATCAGAATCGACCGCTTCACTCATGACTTTGACTTGACGGACAATGATGACCGCAAAGACTGCATAAATGACCAGCCCCACCACAAACATCCATTTGACAATGTCCAAAAAAGTCAGATTTAAAAGATCAAACAATGGACTATTCATATTATTTTCCCTGCTCCCTTCTTTTTTCTAGTTCTTCAGAAAGCCTACTTATAATATCTACTACTTTATCAGGATAGGGTACATTGAGAGCTTCGATTGTCGGTTTTTCGGAAGCAGTCGTCACCCAGACATTGCCGTATTGAAAAAGCGATCGGATAAATCCACCCGTAACAGAGGCTGGTTCTTCAATATGGTTGAGATTGGCATAAGTTACCATCCGGTACATGAGATTGTAAAAATCGATATCGACCAGGCGCTCGTTGGTGACTATAAAAACCGAGTAATACCAGTAGAGAATCTTTTCCAGGACAAACATGATGATCATAAGATACCAAGTGATCCGCCCCATAAAGATAAACTTGCCGGGAACTGCCGAAAACATGCCGGTATTGAGAAGAATTATGGGAAATATAAACATCAGAATCGCCAATATAATCCAGGGTATATTGATAATTGGATGGGCACGAAGTAAAAGAACGACTTCTTCATCTTCCTGCTGAGTAACAAAATGGGTACCCGGCCGGACATTGTAAGCACCCATAGCAACACTCCTTGGGGTCTCACCGACATTTTTTAGAACCTCGTCTATCATCTCCTTCCACCAAAATTTACTATCTTTCATCTCTTCGACATAAGTTTCTGCCTGTCCTTTTTTCTTTGATGGAGCGGTGTAAATATCCGGCATGAGTTTATTTTACTACTTTTTCTCAATATTAAAAAATGCAAACCCGCTTTGGGGAATTTGCAGTCTCCCCGGGGCGCGCAAATTAAAAGCTGTTTTAAAGTCCGAACCAGATATTCGGATTTCTCCTTTATCGGTCTGAAAGACTACTTCGTTGGTTCTCCCGTTTCCTTGAGCCACAGAAACAGAAGAAACTGAAGATGGCCCATTGGCTTTGGATCTAAGTTCAGAGTAGGAATATGGGTTTCCTCCCCAACACGACGTGGTTATTGGAGTCACTCTATCGTCTCTATATAATACGGCATTAATTATATCTGCCAATTCTTCTGACGAAAGCCAAGGGTTATTCCGACCACAAGAATCGCCACTAGGCGAATAACCTTTCCGGTACCAAGCCTTGTAAGCCCAGGGTGAACCGCCAATTTTTTCATAACTTTTGTCAAAAAAGTTCGATCCTCCATTACCATCAGTAGTATCCCAGCCCATGGTCGTAATATATCCTCCAGTAGTTGATGAGTAATATGTCACTACTCCCTCTAATATTTGTCCACGAGTTTCCAAAACTGCAGACCGCCATTCTCCGGGAGGATTGTCAGCCTTGGACTTTCTAAATACTTGGCAATATTCATCAGTACAAATAGTCCGGCCTTCAATTTTGTAACGATAGGCATAGGTTCTAGCAGCAATTGCCTGAGCTTTGAGAGCTTCTTTAGGGAAACTGGATGGCATTTCCGCAATACCCATTAAATAATAATCTTCAAAATTTAATGGATCTTTAAATCCATCAACCTTAATGGTGCCACCAGTATCTTTGTTTACCGGTGAAGTTTTGTAATAGGCTTGCAATATTTGTTTGTGATCTTGGCCATTCTGGGCCCGACCGCGGGCTCCATATTGGCTCATCCCCTTGGCCCCACCCTGATGTGTGTAAGCTCCAAATGAAAATATCGCGAAAGATCCCCACGGAGCCGCTTCTCTAAAACCTTTGATAGACGAATTATAATCATCTGACAATTCACTGTCGCCGATACTGGCTGTAAAATTTCCACTTCTGGCTGCCAAAATTTCATTTTGCCGGGCAGACAGTGCCGCTACTTTGCCCGATAAATCTGAGACATATTTGTTGGCTTTGTCCACCTCGCGAGCCAAAAATCCCGCCTGTTCATCCACTCTTTTTTTCAGCGCATCCAAATTAATTTTCTGGGAATTGAGTGTCTCTTTTTTAACAGTTAGATTTTTAATGTCACTAGAAATTTGTTCTATTGTCGTACGATCAACCCGGGCAAGTTTTTCGCGGTAGGCCAGATCTTGGAAAAACTCATTGGCGTTTCTGGCTGAAAATAAAATAAGAAGTAATGGCTGTGTCCGCTTCTGGACATAGTCTTGGCGGACTTTGGCACTCAGCAATTCCTCCTTTACTCCCACTTTTACCTCTCTATCAAACACGTCTTTGGTCAGTTTTGTTATTTGAGTTTCAAGTAAGTTTATTTGGAATTTGAGATTTGTGATTTGGGATTTTAGGGAGTTTAATTCTTTTGCGTTGGTAGAATTGGCTTTAGAAATTGCATCAGCGATGCCATTAAATTTACTGATACAGCCAGAAATTGTCTGAGTATCGGTCAGGGCGCTGGGGTTGTCGCATTCTTCGGCACGAATAAGTGTAAAGGTGTAAAAGGATAAAAGTATAAGAGTAACAAAAAACCTTTTCATTATTTTATCTTACCAAATATGCTAAACTTGAGGTGATGAGAAAAATAATATTTATTCTCTTTGGTCTTGGACTTTTTGTCTTTGGTTTTGATAATGCTTCTGCGGCGGCGATTAATTGTATACCAACCGGGACAAAATCTTGTCCAAGTACGCACCAAAATTATTGCACTGCATCTAATGGTATCAAGTACTGTTGTGATGTTAAAGATTGTAATGGGTTAGAAGATAAGCTAAACGCTGTTACGCCAACACCAAGTCCTCACATAAGAGTCGAGAACAGGGCTGCTTGTAGCGTAGGTGTAACCTACTATCTTACTAAACCAGAAGCGGACAATGCTTGTTTTATTACAGAAGAAGACCTGTGTAAAAATCTTCCTGATCGGACTACCACTTTTGATCCTTATATACAGTGTCAAAGAGACAGTAAACGACAGTGTAGAAATAGTACTTCAAAGTTTGAATCTGGTTATCCGATAAAATCTCAAAAAGAGGCGTGTGATGATCAAGATGTCCTTGTGAATGATTTAAAGGATCCCACATTTGACTCGTGTTATAAAACTTTTGAAACAAAAAACACACCTCCTACTACTATACGTAAAGTTATGGCTAGCTGTATGAATTGTCTAAAGGTGGGGAAGGTGTATAATTTTTCATCTGGCTGGAGGTGTGAGGATCTTGATTCTAATCAACATGATTTAATGAGAAAAATTACAGAGGCATTAACAAAAAGTTCAGCGGGGGGCATGTCCAATATCAAGCAATCTGAAGCCCCGGCAAAAATAGATACCTGTGAGTATTTGAGTAAAGATTCTGCCCTAGAATCTCAATATAAAGCTTGTCAAGCTTGCATGGGAATGGCTGGTGGAGTAAGAAGCAATGGTAAGCCACCTGGCGTCTGGTCATCTATCGGCTGCATCGAAGCCTCTGACCCCATAGAACTCTTGAAACAAATATTGCTCTGGGCGACAATTCTAGGTGGCGGGTTTGCGACAGCTATCATTGGCTTTCAGGGCTTACAAATTGTTCTAAATGGTGATGATCCCAAAAAGATTAAGACGTCGCAAGAAGTCATTACGGCAGCCATTGCCGGACTACTCCTGATAGTCTTTTCCATTTTTCTTATGAACCTGATAGGATTAAAGATATTAGATCTATCAAATTTGGGTTTTTGGAGTAAATAAATATATGACTGGACCGACTTATTCTATACCAACAGTCAAACCATACCCCACTCCGTATTGGGATAAGTTTACAAACTTATTTTCACCGCTAGATCCGGACGCTTCGGGGGGTCTTCTGGCTGGACGGGTGGCTCTGTTTGTAGTAGCTATCTCTGGCACCATATTATTGGTAAAATTAATTATGGCGGGATATGCCTATCTGATTTCGGTTGGTGACCAAAACAAAATTCAAAACGCGACCAAAGAAATTACCAACGCCGTCGTGGGTCTCGTCATCGTCGTTTCGGCCTACTACATTACTCAGATATTGGAAGTTATTTTTGGTGTAAAACTTCTATGAACATTGCTGGTATTTTTATTCCTAAAGAATTGTTTGGGAAAGTTACCAGGTCGGTTACAGACCCTATTACGGGTACTACTTCCAGAATACCTGTTGCAAGTGATCTTTACACCGCAATTTGTGGCACAAGTTCCTTAACTAACTGTGACGCAACTGTAGGGAAATTGGTTACATTGTGGTTACCCAATGCTTTGGTGATTGCAGCAGTTATATTTTTCTTTCTGATCATGGGGGCTGGATGGCAAGTGATAATGGGGGCTGGAAGTGAAGCCTCCGCTCAAGACAAGGCCAAAGTCCAAGCTGCTTTAACTTATGCTGTCATTGGATTCTTGCTTATCGTCTCCGCTTATTTTATACTGCAGATAGTTAGCACTATTATTGGAGTGGATTTTGCAAACATTTCTAAGTTATAATTTATATGGGACTAATATTTGGAACATTGGGAACAATTGAGGATCCTCTCGACGCCTTGTCTGGAGGTAGTTACTCGGGACTGGTAAACGGAGGAGGCTTGTTGGTAATCTTAAACAATCTGATTAAACTTGCGATCGTAGGTGCCGGAATTTATGCTTTTTGGAACATAGTCCTCGCAGGATATGGTTTTTTGTCTTCGCCAGAGGCCAAAGATATTGGCAAGGCTTGGTCACGAATTTATCAATCTATGTACGGACTGTTAATTGTTGCTGGTGCCTTTGTACTGGCTGCAATCTTTGGCTGGATTATTTTCAAAGACCCTATGGCTTTATTGGCTCCAAAATTCTATGGACCTTAAATTGCTTGCCCAAGTAGCCAAAGACCCAGGAGTAACTTTCTCCGGAATCGGTTCACTGGGCACGCCAGACGGGACGATCAAATGGGGTCCTTTGTGGTTTGAAAAAGCCTTGTCTATCACAATAGGAGTCATGACTGTGATCGCCGGTATCTGGTATATGTTTCAATTTTTCTCGGCAGCCATCGCCTGGCTCTCTGCCGGCTCCGACAAAAATGCTGTTCAAGGAGCCCAGAAAAAACTTCTCGATTCTACTACCGGCTTGGCTATAATAGTCCTTGCCTATGTGCTTATATCATTAATCGGCAGGATTGTCGGTTTTGGTCAGATACTTAACCCTGCCAAAATTATTATTGATTATCTACACCCATAATGATCAAGTTTCTTGCCCAGATATATAATCCCGCTATCAAATCAAATATTGGAACTGGAGGTAGTACCGATCACGACGTCTTGGTTCTTTCGGTCTTTATTGCCAATCTTATCAAAATCATGTTTATCGTCGGAGCCATAGGATCCTTTTTTATGTTGCTTTTAGGCGGATTTGAATATCTGACTGCAGGTGGAGAGAAAGACAAGATTGGCGCTGCCACAAAGCGTATCAGTAATGCGCTCATTGGCATTGTTATTCTTCTCTCGGGTTATGCCTTATTTAGATTGATCAACTTGGTATTTGGAATAAATATTCTCAATTTGGAGGTACCGGTAATATGAAATTATTGGCTGCCAACAATATAAATATAGAAGGAGCGCTCGAAGGGACAAATTTTGCTCAGGCGGGTGGATATACTATTCCAAATATAATTACTACAGGCATCAATCTACTTTTAATTGCAGCAGGTGTGGGGGCATTTATATTTTTGCTCTGGGGAGCCCTCGATTGGATATTGTCTGGTGGAGCCAAAGAGGGGGCTGAAAATGCCAGAAAGAAAATTACAGGGTCTATTGTGGGCTTGGCAATTGTCTTTTCCGTCTATGTACTTCAATCTATAGTGGGCATAGTTTTCTTGGGTGATGGCAATGCCATTTTTAATTTCAAGATTCCGACATTGGAAAAAATTTCTGTTCCTCCTGCTCCCATCCTCCCCGACCGCCCAGCAATTCCGGTGAATTCGAGGACAACACCGGTGAATTCGAGGACAACAACTGAGTGTCCAAGTATTTCTGGAAGCTCTAAAGCTTTTGCAGGTGATTATTCATTTGGACCTGCTGGATCAGCAACCGTATGTTATGTATGTTTAGGCGCCAATATAGGCTGTGGATCGGGAAATCCAAAAGGTTTTAAGTATCCTTATTGGTGTCCAGTTAGCGCTTTGGGGGAACCAGAGAGTAAATGTAAATGACAATTAATGTTATACTTAATATATTATTATTTGAGAGGGGGTGACAAAGAGAGATGAAGAAAATCACACAACTTACACAATATGGCGCAGGGCTTATATCTTTGGCTTTGTCACCAGTATTAGCCTTAGCTCAATCTACTGACAGTATCAATCTCAAAGTCAGTGGTCAATTTGGTGGTATTACAGGATTTACTCCCTCACAATTTATAACGACAGCCATCAATGTTATCCTTATTGCGGCGGCTATCATTGCTTTCTTCTTCCTGCTTATCGGCGGAATTCAATGGATTCTGGCTGGGGGAAATAAAGAAGGCACGGAAAATGCCAGGAAGAAAATTACCAGTGCTCTAATCGGCCTGGCAATTGTCTTTTCTGCCTACGCTATAGCTTTCATTATTCAGGCTTTGTTTGGTATAGATATCTTTTCGTTTACCCTTAAGAAAATAGGAACTTATTAAGTTTATGCCACCCAATATTCCTGATCTGGAAGTAGTCTTTCAAAGTTTGTTGTCTATAATTTTGGTCAGTACTGGTCTGGGGTCTTTTGTGATGCTCTTGATCGGAGGTCTTCGGTTAATGTTGGCCGGAGGCGACAAGGAAGCCACCCAAAAGGCACACCAGTTGCTGACCTATGCTATCTTTGGAGTAGGAATAAGTATTTCTTCGTGGGTGATAATAAATCTTCTGGGAAATTTCTTGGGTCTTAACCTGTCACAATTCACAATATGCTTTCCTGGATTTACTCGAGGAGTAACTGGCGCTGGTTGCAGCTGATATTCGAGTATAATTAATTTATGAAGTGGCTTTGGATATTAATTCTAATGTTTCCGTTGGTAATTTTTGCTCAAACAGATGATCCCAGAGATTTTGAAAAAATTACCTATACTACCGACTGTACCGATCAGGGAGGTAAATGTATGTTTTCCGACCCCACTCTCGAATGTGACCTGATCAGAAATACCAATCAATGCGCTGTTGGTTTGTGGTGCTGCCGACAAACAAGCCCTATTGAAAAAAATGCAGGCGGTGGTTCTGTGGGAGCTGGAACCAGTGGCAGTAATACTCAAAATCCCAATGCCAAACCCAATGGTTCTGGAGAATCCAGACTCTGGTTTTCAGGACTCAAAGAAGTAGCTGCCATGAGCAAAATGCTTCAGTCAATATTCGCCCCAAATATTAAAGAAAAAGTAAAAGCTGATGATCCGGAATTTGTAACTACAAAAATAAATAAGCATCAAGGTATTGATGACAATATTAAAGTCGTCAACACCAAAGACAATAATTCCTCTCTTATTCAAGACAAGCCAGCTCCCTCTCCTCTTTATGATTATGGAGGATCTGATCCATATTCTAGTGATAGTCTGTGTACGATCGAGGAAACCCGAGCTAATGCCGGAGACAATCTGGCCGGTCCAAAAATCAAAGCCAGACTCACTTATACTCAAAAATTTGAGTATATGGCCAAGACCAAAGATGGCTGTATCTTCGATGAGAATCTCATGGATCCAGACCGAGATAAATGTTGCTCAGGAAGTTATTCGTCCACCGAAGTTCAAGTAGCAAACAAAAAAATCGTGGTTAACCGCTGTGATAAGGCCAAGAAAGTTCCAGACGATTCCAAGGGCCGGGTGGCAGTTTTTTCCAAGACTCCGCTCATCGAATATATTTCAGACGCTTTATTATTTGGATCAATGTCTGTATATCGAGCGATTATGCCAGCCCCATTTACCAAGGATATCAAAGAAATTCCGTCAAAAGTCGAGTACACTGCTGAAGGGGGAGATAGATTAAAGGTAGGAGACGGGTCGCCCACCAGACCTTTGTTGTATATTCCCCGTGTCGGCAGTCTCAAAGAATATTTTCTTGACACTCTCCAGACTGCCCTGCGTCCGATTGGCTTTGGCAATGTCAAATCGTTGCTGGTACCCAAGAACAACAATATTGATCAATCAAGAGCCTGCTACGTCGTGGCCAAAGAAAAACCCCCAAAAGCCAAGTGCGACACACCAGCTGATAAATTAACTCTTAACCAACCTTGTGCGATAAATCCTGAAATGCAAAAAATTATTGAGGATGCGGGTTCTTCGGCTGGAGTTCCACCCGACCTATTGGCTGCCGTTATCAGTATTGAAACTAGAAATACTGCTTTTGATATTGACTCTACTGTCGTTAAAACACACAATGAGTCTAAAAATGACACTGATTATAAAGCTGTGTTTTGTGAACCTAGCATCGACGGCTGTGGATCTTTTGGGGTAATGCAATTATTGACTGGCTATGGATATAATGATGATTGTCCTAGTCCAATAGCCAAAAATATAGACAACTGGACTAGCTATTCATGTCAATCTCCTGACCATGGTCCGGCCAACCCCGGAAATATAAGGGATTCTATTTTTTCGGGAGCAAGAATGCTGAAAGATCTAAGTGGGACATCACTTTCTAATAATAAAAACTGGAGTAAAAAAATTCTTGACGCTGTCGGAGCCGCCTATCACTCAAACTGTACTGCAAAATATCAACTGGGAACTACTCTAAATCAAGTCAATAGTTGTATCTTGGGTTATCATCCACTAGAATCTAACGCTTCGCTTTCATATTGTGAATTTTTATGGAATTACTATGCACCAAGAAACGGGCTGAGCCCCGCTCCTGTTGTAGATAATCGAAATCAATATGATTAATAAAATATTTATTTTTCTCACATTTATACTTTTATCCTTTTACACTTTTACACTTCGTGTAAATGCAGCTACCATCATGCCTCTGGGTGACTCTATCACTGCTGGCTTCTATCCCTGCTATCTCCAGCAAATGCTAAAGGACGGATCAAAATTGGTCGGTCCAAATGATCCAATCTCTTGTGCTGGTTCAGGAGCAAGATATGGAGGATACCCTGGTTATAATACTCAAGATATATTAAATAATCAGAGTTGGGCAAATTTCAGACCCGATTACGTACTCATACATCTGGGGACAAATGACGTGAGTAGTGGAAAGATTTCAATTGCTCAGACTATAAAAAACTTGGAAGATATTATTCTCAAATTCCCCACATCTTCCATTATTCTGGCTAAAATAATTCCTCTAACGGGATACAACGTAAAAGATTTGAACGATGAAATAAATAGGCACTCATGGTTTTCGCGA
>JACRNA010000005.1 GCA_016219445.1 Candidatus Amesbacteria bacterium | reverse complement strand
GCTATTCAATTATTGGGAAAGGTTGGAATGGGTATTGCCAAAATTGGAAAAACAGAAATACCCATTGATTCAGAGATAGACTTATCCACACAATTGATCCTTAATTTATTTGAGGGACACTAGTTTGCGAAAGTCGGGAAACCAAGCTTCATCTTTATTTGATTCATATTCAGATTATACCCCACCCAAAAAAGATATTCTAAGTGGCGTCTGCGAAATTATCATGTGACCGATTATACCTCTTGCGATTAACTCATCCCTACTGCTTCGATGGTATCACCATTATTGCCTGTTGGCACGACTTCAATTTCGCAGGAACCGGCGACACAAGCTAGTTCCTGGGCAGCTTTTGTATAATCTTCCTCCTCGTAGCGGTAGAGCTTGGAAAAATCGATGTTGGGAAATTTGGAAGCGAGATCCTCATATTCTTCTTCTGATATTTCTTGATATGGCATTTGGGCATAATTGGCTTCAAATGCGGGCAAAAACGCCATTCCACCCACCATATCCTTGTGATTCCAGACCCAATCGATAAGACCGATAATTTCATGTGGTTTGTAAGTAATGGTCACACTTGGATTGTGTTCTGTCCAATGAATTTTGTTTTTGAGCCAATATTCACACTGTTCAATTGCCCCCCGGCCTTCGCGGATCACGGCTCCATCTGGAGATTTGATTGGAAAATGAGCAACCCAGGTATGGGCAGTTTCCGCCGTCTGACCATTTTCCGGATCCATTGGCATACCTCCATCTTTCATGACCTGAAAGATCGGGGTATGAGCACTAACCCGGACATTTCTAATGTAATACCTAGCCATTCTAGCATGCAAACCAGATGCGCAATTAAATAATTGCGATGAATTTCCCGATGGCTTAACACAAGTCACTGATACTGACTGTGAAATACCCAATTTTTGGGCATATTCGCGGTTGGTCTCAATAGCTACTTGACGAAGCCTATTCATGACAGCCGGATCTTGGACAGCGGGACAATCCATTTGGCCATTGATGTCTACTCCTAGCAGTCTTTCTTCCTCACAATTGGCTTTCCAGATTGGGCGGAGCCCCGGGAAATGAGTGGCCATTGATTGCAATGTACCAATGATGCTGGCAACCTCTATTTTATCTTTTAGTGACTCGTAATTGTCGTCTGCTCTGGCGATTGTAATGGATAGATTACAAAATTGATAAGGGCGCAATATAATTTCTCCACAAGGGTTCGTGCCAAAATCGGCTATTTTTCTTCTGGCGGGTCGCATGTTGATAGCCGCTTGCCTATTAAATATTCCCGGTTCTCCCCGACCGCCGTCTACCATGTCCAACATTTGATGTACTAATTCCGATTGAGTAATTCCCCGATCGGGCCAAACCGCTGAATTATTAGCATTCCAACGCTGAGAATTTTCTTTTTCGAAATCTCCGGTTTTACAGTTTCGCATATCTTCATCATCCCAATCAAATAGCGATATCATGGCTGTCCGGCGCGATCCTCCGGCGACAGCTGCATTACCGACTTCACACATTATGTCGTGAGCATCAATAGACCGCAAAAAACTTCCCTGGCGAACCAATATTCTCCGCTTGGCAAATTCCAAAGCATGGCGAAGAGGGGCTGGCCCAGAAGCACGTCCGCCTTTAGTCTTTAGTAAGGCCCCGGCGGGTCTAACCTGGGAATAGTCAAATTGGATGTCCCCACCTTCAAACCAGATTGACAACCCTTGACGTATGGCCGCAATCCAGCCTTCGGTCGAATCTTCCACCACCATCTTAAGTGGTAAGACATTCATTTGCCGCTTGATCCGGGGAAGATTTTCGACATATTTACTCTCGACCGAAAATCCGACACCACAACCACTCATCGAAATCATCATTGCCTCACAAAAAGCGTCAAGGCTATCGACTGGTAAATATGAACAATTATATATACTGACATTTTGCCGATCAGCAGCTGGTCCTGCCATAGCGAGCAATCTCATTGAGGGGGCAGAGCGCATCTCAAGTACCGATTTTCTAATCCGTTCATAAACCTCTCCAGACAATTTGTCTCCACCCAATTTATACAAAAATTTTACTGCTCTATCCACGGTTTCAGCCCAAGTTTCTCGTCGTCCGAGATCATAATTAAAGCGCGAATATTTATCAAAAAATTGAAACTTTTGTAATTGGGTCGGAAAATAAACATCCGATCTTTCAAAAACTTTTTTTATTTCATCGGGTACTGGACGAACCTCTCGAAGCTTCGCGTGTTCGGCGCGGTAAAGAATATAATGCTTGGCTGCCTCAAACTCACCGCTTGCCTGCAATACCGTCTCAACCAAATCCTGTATTTCTTCAATATTTGGTGCTTTCTTTTTGGAAGCCAAAATATTCTCGACTTGTTTGGCCAATTCGTAAGCTGTGATTTTGGGTAATATTTCGAGTGTCGCAAAACATTTGACAATAGCTGTTTCTATCTTTTCGAAACTATATGACGATTGAGTGCCATCTCGCTTGATTACAAAAGTTGGAGGGATAATTTCAAATGTTTTTTTAGAGTGACCGTTGGAAATATTTATTGTCTCGTTATCGACTTGTAGTGTTTATAAATTTAAATCTGGCATATTTAATTAGTCAATTTTTCCACTAACTTTTCATATTCTTCAATATCCGAGACCTCGAGATAGACTGTTGAAAACCTAAGCCAGGCTACTTTATCTATAGCTTTCAGACGCTTTAAGACCATCTTGCCTACGGCAATACTTGTTATCTCTGAGATTTCTTTGCGGCAGACATCTTTTTCCACTTCGTCAGCAAGCGCGCGAATCAGATCGATAGAGAATGGCCTCTTGTCAAAGGACCTTATCACTCCATTGACAATTTTTTGTCTATCAAATGGCTGTCTACTTCCGTCCCTTTTAATGACAAATATTATTGGACCCTCCACTCTCTCAAATGTCGTAAACCGTTTGTCACACTTTAGGCACTCGCGTCTGCGGCGCAAAGATTGACCATCCTCGGCTACCCGGGATTCGAGGACACTGGTTTCGTGATCTGAGCAAAATGGACACTTCATATAGTGGTACTGCCAAGACTACGACACTAGATGTAGTGGGTCAACTGGTAATAAGTGTATCGGAGGGGGTCAGTTTTCCAGGAGGGCTTGGGCTACTTGCTGTGCCATGAGCTCATTAGTTTTTAGAGCCATTTCTAGAGGGGGTTGAAATGTTTTTAATATTTCTTTGTGCTTGGCAATAGATTTGGCCAGTACTGTGAGCATTTCTTTGTTATAGAGAGAAGCCTTGACTGCCGATTCCAGGTATTTTTCAGCTTTAGTGGCAGTACTGATAGCCAAAGCCGATTTTCCACCCTCCATCAAAGTACGGGCAGCGTTAATGCGTTTGTCTGCATACAATAATTGGAGTCTGGCTTTTTTAATGGGATTAAAGGTTGTCCAAAGTTTGATTTGATCCCTGACTGCCTTGATTTTATAGACCGGACTATCAGGCAAGATTCCAGGATAAGGCAGGTAATATTCGATCTTTGTTTCAGGCACAGATGGACCAAAAAAAGACGGCTGTGAAGCCGCTTGAGGATTGGTTGTGGCCGACAAAATAGATACGACCAAAATAGCAATACCCATTGCTATAGCCAAAATTCTGGAGATGTGTACACTGTACAAACTCAGTTTCATAAGGCCAAGACAGTATGCCATAAATACACACCAAATGCAAATCTATACCCTGTCTAAACAGATCAGGCTCCTATCGCCAATCCGGCACCTTTAATGATCCATTGTTTTATCAGAGACTGGTATGGAGTATCTTGGCGATGGGCCCGGACTTTAGCCAGAGAAATTATAGATTCAGGAAGTCTGATGGTCACGGGTTTGGATGAGAGTTTGAGATTAGGAAAAATCCAACGTTGCATCTTGGAAAAATCCACATATTGGCTACTATCTGCTTTTTGCCAAAAGGACCTCTCGGCTTTTTCTGATTTAAATTTTGGTATCTTTTTTAGTTGATTCATATCGATCTACCTCCTCTCTGTGCATTCGGCGCGCGGAGATGATACGCACCAAACTTTTTCGAATTGTAAAAACTACAAATAACCAGACTCCGGCAATCGTTTTTCCCAATCCAATATCTCTTCTGCCTCTTTGTGAGTAATACCATGTTTCTTGTAATTTTTGTCCAGATTTCCTTTATCCCATTCGAATTTTAGAATATCCGGAAGATATCTCATGTACATATGATATATGTACATTGACAGAATGTCAATTTTTTTATCAGAGTCAAATACTTTTACAGAGTACACGCGACCGCGTGAAGAATGTAATTATTTGACCAAAACACTATTGGGATAAAATTTATCAAAAGACAATATCCCATCAAGTTTATACTTTTCAAAAAGCGCTAGGTTAGCGCAATCCACAAACGATGTCCCTTTTTTGTTTTGCCTCAGAAAAATATTCCAAGATAATTTTTCCAAATCATCGTCTAAAGTTATTTCCTGATCAATGACACTCAATCTTTTTTGATAAAATTCTCGGGCTTCTTTTTGACCCGCCTTCATACTAATCACCGTGGCTGTTTCTTGAACAACTAAATTCAATGCAATAAAAATATCGCCATCGTCGTGTAAACTTCTGGCTGTTTCAACTGCTCTATCGTGTGTTGAATCGTCGGCTTTGTATAAAGCCACCAAGACATTTGAATCAATAATTATTTTCCTGCCCATTTTGGATTACCATCTCCATATAGATAATAATCAATTTTAGAAGACAAGTCTTTGGGCCCGCCTTTTAACGCCCCAATAAATCCCACTCCCCATTTCTTTGTATTTTTGACTCTTTTCATTTTTATCACTTCTTTGGCACCTTCCCTGACGAGTGTTGAAAAATTTACACCCTCTTGTTTAGCCAAAAGCATTAGTTCACTATGTAAATCATCTGGAATATATACTTGTGTCCTTATCATCCTTCAATTATATGTTGTATGTCGTATGTTGTCAAGAACTATCCCCACAATCTAAACAATCCCCCCACCGACAGAAGTATCCCCAGTCCCAGCCAGCCTAGGACAAAGACTATTATTCCATTGAGTATCCAATCCAAAATCTTTTCTTCTTTTGGATCCAGTTGATCTTTCCCTACTGTGTCACTTGTTACCTTTTTTGTTGCCATATTCAAATCATAAACCCCAGTACGATATAATTCAACTATGAAACTTCAAAGGTTGATTGTATTTGGAATTTTGACATTGGTCACTGGGATTTATTTATTCTGGGATCTTCCCAATCCCATGATGCTTACCTCCAATCCCCCGTCAGCCTCCACCAAATTATTAGACAGAAAAGGCAACCTGATCTATGAAATATTTTTTGATCAGAGAAGAACTCCTATTTCCCTAAAGACTCTACCAGCCCACGTTATCAATGCCACTCTGGCTGCCGAAGATCACGATTTTTACAAGCATTCCGGCTTTTCTGCCCGCGGTATAGCCCGGGCTTTTATCAATACTTTTTTTAGACGCAGTCTTCAGGGGGGCTCTACTATTACCCAGCAACTGGTCAAAAACGCCTTACTCACCTCTGATCGGACAATCAGGCGCAAAATCCGCGAGTTTACTCTCTCAATTATTGTTGAAATTGCCTATTCCAAAGACCAGATTTTGGAAATGTATCTCAATCAAGTCCCGTATGGTGGCACCGCTTACGGTATCGAGTCCGCTTCCAAGACTTATTTTGGCAAATCAGCCTCTGAATTAAATTTATCAGAAAGCTCACTTTTAGCAGGTCTTCCCCAAGCTCCTTCCTACTATTCCCCGTTTGGATCAAGGCCCGAGCAGAGTAAAATCCGCCAGATTTATGTCCTGGATCAAATGCTGTCAAACAAATTTATTACCCAGGCTGAGCATGATCAGGCTTTGGAGACAGATGTAAAGTTTGATATTTCGACTACTCTTAAGGCTCCCCATTTTTCTCTCTGGGTCAAGGACTTATTGGCCGAAAAGTATGGACTGAAAAAAATTCAGGAAGAAGGACTTGTTGTTACTACCACCTTAGATCTTGACTTACAAATTTTTGCCCAAGATGCAGTGGCCACCGAAGTAGCCAAATTAAAGCGCGAAAAAGTAGGCAATGGCGCAGCCCTAGTTACCCAGCCCAAGACCGGACAAATACTGGCCATGGTCGGATCCAAGGATTACTTTAATATCAAAGATGAAGGCAATGTCAATGTCACTTTAGCCAAAAGACAGCCCGGAAGTGCAATAAAACCCATTACTTATGCTATTGGTATAGACAAAAAATTATTTACCGCTGCGACAGTTCTTGCTGATAAGCCCACCTGTTTTGCCCAGGCCAATCAGGAATTATATTGTCCTGTCAATTATGACGGCCAATGGCATGGACCTACCCAAGTCAGGTTTGCCCTCGCCAATTCATTCAATATTCCAGCAGTCAAGGCTCTGGTAATCACTGGTTTATCAAATTTTGTAGCCACGGCTTCGGCATTTGGCTTTACGACTCTTACTGATCCTACCAAATATGGTCCATCTTTGACTTTAGGGGGTGGAGAAGTGACGATGCTGGATCTTGTGACAGCTTTTGGAGTGCTGGCAAATACTGGCCAACGGGTAAATCTCAATCCTATTTTGGAGGTCCGTGATCGCTTTGGTCAGATTTTAGAAAAGACCCCAAGTTTACCTGCAAATACTCGTGTTATTTCAGCGGGAGCTGCTTACATTGTGTCGCATTTATTATTTGATAACGGCGCCAGAAGCGCCACTTTTGGTCAGTTCTCATATTTAGTCGTTCCCAAGCATCCGGAGGTCTCGGTCAAGACCGGAACTACCAATGACAAACGCGATAATTGGACAATAGGCTATAATCCAGATATCTTGGTGGCAGTTTGGGTCGGCAACAATGACAATACCCCCATGAGCAATGTGGCATCAGGGGTAACGGGGGCTTCCCCTATTTGGAATAAAATAATGAGTTTTAGTTTGAAGGACAAAGCTCCCCATTGGCCGGTCCAACCGCCTGATGTTATCGGAGGCATGGTTTGTTCTCTTTCGGGGCTGAAGGTTCCTGACCCGGCTCCAGCTGATTGTAGTCCACGGTATGAATATTTTTTGAAAGGGACTTTTCCTCCAGTCCAAGGTGATCTCAAAAAAAATATTGATGGCCAAGACCACATGGTCATTTATGATCCCTTGGGGGTTGAGCTGTGTCTGGATTGTCCGGGAGGCTATGGCGAGACCAATATTATCCGCCTCGACAAAAACGGCAAGGCGTATTGACAAAAATACTTGTGGTGTGTAACAATAGTGTGTATATGATGCAAAGAATTCAAATGATCATTGATGGTCAGACGAGACTGGAATTGGCTACTTGGGCCAGAGAAGAGGGTCGATCCTTTTCCAATTTGGCTCGGGAATGGCTGGCCGAAAAACTTATTGAAAAAAAGAGAATAAAAAAAACATCTAAAAAAATGAGCGCATTAGAATCAATGCACATGATGGTTAAGGCAGCTTCAAAATTTGCCAAATACGACAAGGGGCCTAAGAACCTATCCCGAAACTATGACAAGTATATTTATTGATTCTAGCGTTTTTGTCGCACTTTATCGAAAAAAAGATCTGGATCACAAATCGGCCGTAAAAATATTAAGCCGCATTACCAGGGATGGATTAACACCTATTATCACTGACTATATTTTGGACGAAACCTATACCGGGATATTAACGAGGGGAAATTATAAAATGGCCATGGATTTCGACAAAAGAATTACCAATAGTGTTTGGAAAATAGAGTTGATTACTGCGGAGCGTTTTGCTAAAGCCCGGGAGATCTTTTGTAGATACAACAAGGATAAAATCTGGTCTTTTACCGATTGTACAAGCTGGGTTGTAATGAAAGAACTGAAAATCAAAAAAATATTTACCTTTGACAAAAATTTTGTTGAGATGGGTTTTGAATTGCTAGATAGCCTATAGTGTTGTATAATTCTGGGATGAAACTTTGGACAGAAATCGCTTCGGTTTTGGTGGCCATTGGCAAGCCGGTGTATTGGATAGTTTTTAAGTGGCCAAAGTGGCAGGGTAACAGAATAAGAAATACTAAAAAAGTTAAGAATATAAAAATAATCTACTCGGCACGCAAAAAATCTCGGCTTAAAAATATACTGAAAAAAATATATTTAGTCAAAACGATTCAATTTTCGATTAAAATCCCCACCCCCAAACTCCCTAAGCTTAATCTCGCTCTTTCGGTCTTTGGGATTTTGACATTGGTCATTGGAATATATGTCTATGTCTTTCGTGGCCTTCCTTCCCCTACCACGCTTACTACTAAGCCGGTTCCCCTGACCACTCATATCAGAGACAGAAATGGCACGACTTTGTACAAGCTCTACAAAAATGAAAACCGGACCATGGTTAGTTTACCTGAAATACCGCTCTTTGTCCGCCAAGCAACAATTGCTATCGAAGACAAAGAATTTTACAGGCATTCTGGTTTTTCAGTCACAGGAACAGTGCGGGCATTCTGGAGAAATCTAAACGGCAAGCCTGTAGAAGGCGGATCGACTATTACTCAGCAATTGGTCAAGACGGCACTCCTTTCTCCCGAGAGAACTTTACAGAGAAAAGTCCGCGAATTAGTCCTGGCAATAGCCGTCGAGCTTTTGTATTCCAAAGATCAAATCTTGGAAATGTATTTAAATAGGGTTTCTTATGGTGGTGAATCTTATGGTGTAGAAGAGGCAGCTCAAAGTTATTTTAATAAGGCGGCCCGCGATTTGACTCTTTCCGAGGCGGCATTATTAGCAGGTCTTCCGGCATCACCCACGACTTTTTCACCCTTTGGAGCCAGACCAGAGCTTGCCAAATCGCGCCAAAAAGAAGTCTTGAGACGCATGAGTGAAGACAAATTTATTACTTGGGAACAAGCCCAAAAAGCCAGTGAAGAAACTCTTGTTTTCGCCACACCGAGAATTGATATCAAAGCTCCTCATTTTGTGATGTATGTCAAAGAATTATTGGCACTCAAATATGGATCGGAAGCCGTCGAGCAAGGAGGATTGGATATTACTACTTCGCTTGATTTGGATTTACAAGAGAAAGTCCAGCGAATAGTTTTTAATGAGACCGCAAAAGTTGCCTATTTGAGAATAGGAAACGGAGCGGCTTTGGTTACCAACCCAACTACTGGGGAAATATTGGCCATGGTCGGATCGCGCGATTATTTTGATGTAGCCCATGATGGCAATGTCAATGTAACCCGCGCTCTCCGCCAGCCAGGCAGCTCGATCAAGCCGGTCAATTATGCTCTCGCACTCATGCACAATTTTACTCCCGGGACATTGATTGAAGATGCACCGATTACTTACAAGACTCCAGGCCAACCCAATTATTCCCCCGTCAATTATGATGGCAAGTGGCATGGCAAAGTCCCGCTCCGCACAGCCCTTGGCTCTTCATATAATATCCCTGCCGTCAAAGTCTTGGCCGCCAATGGTGTGGACAACATGATTGCTCTAGCCCAAGAGATGGGTATTACCACTTGGAATGATCCCTCGCGATTTGGCTTATCACTAACCTTGGGTGGTGGTGAAGTTACCATGCTCGACATGGCCACAGCTTATGGTGTTTTTGCCAATTCAGGATCCAAGGTCAATCTCCATTCGATTCTGATTATTCGTGACAGTAATGGCAAGATCCTTGAGAAATTAAGCGAATATCCAGCTACCAAAGTCATGGATTCAAAAATC